>JALOAG010000011.1 GCA_023228875.1 Bacteroidia bacterium
ATGGGAAGAATAAAATGAAAATTCGGATCTTAAAGAAAAGTAAAGATAATTTAAATGTTTATACAGTAAAAAATAGTAATATCTCTTATGAAGAATTAGAAGAGTTATTAAATACTTATGACAAAGTAATAATGCCTCTTTTTTTACTGGGGTGACAGAGGTGTTCATTCCTTGCCTGAGAACTTTGGGAATTTAGAAGTAGAGAGCCATTTATATTTAGGGGACAATCAACTTGCCTCTTTGCCAGAAAGTTTTGGTAATTTAGAAGTGGGGCACAGTTTGGATTTATCTTTCAACGAACTCACTTCTTTGCCTGAAAGTTTTCGTAATTTAAAAGTGGGGAGAAAATTATGGTTACAAAGCAACCCTTGGATAATAAACGCTGACTTCGTTAATTTTTGCGAAAAATATGAAGGGGAATTAGTTTTGGGTAAAAAATTAGAAAAGGATATAACAACATTTTTAAAACGACAAAAGAAATTAGAGGAATGGGAAGAACCAAGTACAGATAAACATCGCCTCGGTGGATCTTTATCAGACTATAAAGAAGACATTGACAGTAGTATAAATGACGCGGTTAAGACCAATTCTTTTACGCCATATACAGCGGGTTATATTCTTGAAGACGGCTCATTATTGGTTATGGATGAATATCACGGTGAAGTAAAGTTAAGAGAGTTTTATCCTGAGTACTCAAATACACACCCGGAGGAGGACACGTGCGTTAGATTATATGGCAGACCCAATGAAGCGCAGTATAAAAGATTAGAAGAGATTATTGATTACTACTTGGATCATGAGAGCTATTGTAAAGTAGAGGTTTGGGACAAGCCCCTCGGCACATATAGTTTCTATGAGGTATACAGTTTATATGAAGGTGCTTGTAAATATACTACATGGGATGAAAAGATAGGAAATTGGACAGGCTATAAGTTAGTTCAGATTATTAAAAATTATTTTGCGTTTGGGGCGAAATAAAAACATTTAGTAAAAGAAACAACTATATTGCTTGACCTTTGACAAGTTTCATTGTATAATTAGTATATAGAATAAAAGGAGGAGGTCATTCAACATGAACCACAAACAAAAACACAAAGTTGGTTTAGCTATTGAAGCAGTCATCAACATCATGAACAGCGAGAAAGACGCTGGATTAGCAACCGGGGAGATTGCTCGAACACTTCCAACGGGCGTAGTACACACCGAATTTGAAGAAGAAAAGTTAGAGTTATTACTAAAATTACTTTATGTGATCAACGATAACGAATTGTTCTCAGAACAACAACGTTGGAACGAGATTCTCGATGATGTTATTAGTCAAGACTATGACAGATATAGTCAATATCTCACCGAAGATTTCTTGTACAGCTTCTAACAAGATCTAAACGCGTTGGAAGTAAATTGAGAAGTGGCCAGATGCGTCAACCCCCACTCAATTTACTTCTAACTTCTTAAGAAAGGCAGCCAAATAATTCAGGAAAGGAAAGTAATTTTATGTTAGTCAGCGTCTATGATTTTTTAAAGAACCTAAAAGAGTCCGTACCCCAACATGTGTGGATCGAGCTAAATGAGGGGAACGAGACCATCGGTGAATTTTATATTAATGAAGAAATAAGTGAAGGTTGGAAAGAATATGAACTGATGGAGATAAGACGCATGCGTCTACGAGGTGTCCCGGTTTATATGCTTGAGGTTAAAAAAGAGGATAAAAATGATGGGAAAAAAGAAAGAATATAGAGCATACAAAAAACTCGTGCGACGTTTTCGCCGCCGACTTAAAAAGCTCGCAGCAAAAACAAACCCCTACAGTTTTGAATATGCGACCGAATGGTTATTTGAATTTTTATTATTTATGGAAGAATATTATTCCGCAGGTAACAATGTTCACGGAATAGAGCGCGGAGACTATGACCGGTTGGTTGGTATAAGAAAAGCAATTAGTTATTATAATGACTGGTACAACAACGATCACGAGGATGCGAAAATTGCAGAGATAATAGCAAGAATTGCTCGTGACAATTTTTGGAAAACTATTGCAAAAGAAAGTGACTACTGGTGGGATTAATAAAGAAAATAATAATTTTATCAACAAAGATAGAAACTTCTTTATAAATAGATTATAATATAAGAGACAAGAGGATCTAGACAAGCGGCGAATTATAAGGATAACATATAAAACGGACCTTTAGCTCAAAGGTAGAGCACCCCGCTCATAACGGGTCGGTTACAGGTTCAACCCCTGTAGGGTCCACCAAAAAAAAAAGGAGAAATGTATGAGTAGTTCTAAAAGACAAGAAATGATAGAAGACGTGAGAGAACATGGGCCAGAAGCAATAATTCGGTTGTATATTCATGACTTAGACGCCGAAGACTTATTTAGAGCATTCGCTATTGCCACTACGCAACAGCTAAGCGATGATGATTATGAAGCACTTATTGAAGAAATAGTGGATATTTTCGACGACGAAGACGAAGAGGAGTTACTCGGCTTAGATCATGCTGCTGATATAAAAGGATGCGACAGTCATTATACGGAGTTCGATGAAGTAATTGCTGACGTACACCGTCACGTCGAGGAGCGTGACGATTCAGGTCATCCACACGTCGATGATATTATTATTGAAGCGTTAGAAATGTATCCAGCGTTTGAAGATAAGAAGCATTTATTAGAGATGAATGGTGGCGAACGCGAATGGCGTAATTTCCGCTTAGAAGTCAAAAAGGCGCTGCGGCGTTTAAAATTACCATATACGGATGAACGCGACGAGCAAGTGAAGTTTGAAGATTAAAAAGCGAGCGACAATCACAAAGATGATTATTATATTTTAGCCAATCACGGATACCGTGCCGTTAGTTATGAGCAGGCGCTCAAACACGGTGAAACATACGGCCTCGCTCAAGTATTCCGTGTCAATAAAAAAGAGTTTAATTCATTAGTTAGACAAGGTAAAGCTGCATTTGTACGAAATCCGAACGAATGGGCGTTTAACCGATTACACCGGGAGCGCAAAACAAAAGCAATGGATTCGAAGTTAGATGACGCGATGAGCATCGGCGCACAACTTGCACAAGCCGTGTTGCCATCAGCAGAAGCTGGTTCAATCCTTGTAGGATCCACCAAAAAAAAAAGGAGAAATGTATGAGTAGTTCTAAAAGACGAGAAATGATAGAAGACGTGAGAGAATATGGCCCTGAGGTTATAATTCGGGAACATATTCACGACTTTGATGCCGGGGATTTATTTAGAGCATTCGTGATTGCCACTACACAACGGTTAAGCGATGATGATTATGAAGCACTTATTGAAGAAATAGTGGCCATTTTCGACGACGAAGACGAAGACGAAGGATTTGAGGAATAATTGTGGCACAAGAACGACGCATCATCAACACTGGAGTAAGCGATTCGTATTACGGGATTTTTGAAGCTGTCTTGGGCCAAATGTCGGATGGTATTTGGGAAAACTCTCGAGCCATGGAGCGATATTGGAAAGATGTCGATTTAAAAAAAGAAGGGGGTAAAGTTATTATAATTCTTCCTCCGACTTATAGATATGGTAATCCGTATAGTGACATGGAAGAGGATAAAATAAAAAGGTATTTTGCCCAAAAGATCAAACAAATAATCAAAGAAGAGATAAATGACGATGCTTTTCGAGACAAATCTTTAGGCTCTTTGGGGTGGTCACGTGCTAGTAACAGCTGGTCTGAATATATAGATGCACCTGTTAAAGATGCTTATAAAGTTTATGATATTTTGATGGGGCGTGACCGCACCGGCGACGAAAAAGTTTTATTAGACGCGCCTGAAATACATGATGAACTCAATCCAAAACTGTGGAAAAATGAACAATTAAAAGAAACCGTTATAAAACGGATAGCCAAAGTGGTAGACGCCTTTTATGACGAATTATATGATCTCGGCCTTGAAATTGAAGAATTGGATGTTGTTTTGTTAGGTTCAAATACAGCATATAATTATTACGAGGAAGGCAGCGACTTAGATATTCATATTATATTAAAAGGTAGCGAGCGAGACGCTGAACGAAAGTTACAAGAGGTTTTGTTTCAAGTCCTTGCGCGTAATTTTAATTTAAAATATAAAGTGGCTTTTTACGGTATACCTGTTGAGTTATATGTTGAATTAGATGAGTTTAACAAAAATGTTACCAGCGCATATAGTTTATATGATGGTTGGCTTCTTAAACCCAAACGCGTCACAAAAGAGGAATATGAAGAAAAATCTTTCGAGGACGAATTCAAAAAGTGGGAAAAGCGTTATAAAAGCGCTATTAAAGGCGATTTAAAAGAGATTTTAACCTTAATTGATGAAATATATGATTTGCGTAAGAAATCTCTTAAAAAGAGCGAATATGAAATTGGTAATCTCATCTTTAAGGAATTCCGCAAGTTGGGATATTTGGATGAGTTAAAAAATAAACAAAATGAATTGAAAGGAAAAAAAATATCATTATGGACGAAAAAAACAAATTAAACGCTGATTTTCTTAAAAAAGTCCACCGGCGGTCTCGTCATCAAGAACGGGTCGACGAAATCGGAAAACTGATTGCAGGGTACGTGCCCCGAGTAGAAAAAGTGTATTTAGATGAAGTAGGAAACTATACGTTTGTGGTAGTTGAATTTAAAGGAGGGGCGATTTCAGTAAGAAACGTGACCGCCAATTCATTCGTGGCAATTTTAGAAGAATTGGTAAAATTATTAAATGGTGGCTATTACCGCGAAGTGGAATATTATTTAGAAATGAAAAAGCACTACGGGGACGAAGATGAACCAAAAGCGCTCAAAGACATCCAATTCCGCCTGCGTGATTTAAAAGGAGAAAGCGGATACGCAATAGTAGTAACGAGTTATTTTAACAGCTACGGCAGAAACGCGTTTGTGAATAACGTAATAGCGGATTTAGAAGAGGCTCGTTATGTTCATCGATCACTGGAGCGTGCCGACCGCATTAGCTACACAATAATAGATCTCGAAACATTTGCTCCGATCTTTTAATAGATAGTAGAACGCCCGCCTCAGCAATAAACCGCAAGGGCGGGCGAGATACTAATTACCGAATATAGAATATTGAAAAACTTAACAAGAGCAAAATTACTTTATTAAATACTAAAGAGTAATTTTGTTTGAAATAGATTGCTCGATATTTTTAGTTAACACAAGAAAGGATTTGCAATGATTAAAATAAAATTCAAATTATTAGATAAACTAGCGGCACCAAAAGTGGGAGTCTATTTTGTTATAGTGAGCGGTACTTCGGAAAATCCAAAGTTTGAGATATTGGAACATTCTTCGTATTCGGACATGGTTAAAACTCGTTCCGAAACAATGATTGAACCTTATATATTCCATGCGCACGCGGCACCAGGATTAGGATTAAAAGGTGATCCCACTTCTTATATAAGAGGGCGTGTAATGTTGGTAAAGAATGAACATGAGCGGCAATTTAATACAGCACTTATTACTTTAAGTTCGTTGTTTTTTGATTTGTTTGAGGAGAAACATGTAAAAGAGATAATGAGTAAAATTATTGATCGCTTCGCTTTATATAGATTAAAAATTCAAGTAATGAAAGACGGTAATATCTATGTACCAGGCGCAGGATTAAATGAATTTGCTTCGGCCGATATTGCTTGGGCAAACGAAAACATTAATGGCTTTGATATTACAGATAAATAATTTTTTATTTACCTAAAAACTTGACTTTTGATCAAGAACATAGTATAATATAAATATAAGATATAAGAGAGGTAAATGTTATGAAACGCGAAGTTTATTATATTAAGAGAGATAATTTGGTTGTTGTTGAATTAGAAGTCGGGAAAGGATTGCCTCGCAAAGAGGTATTGCATTATAATACTGATACCGATCAATTAATTATTTCAGAAGCGTCGGAATATTTCCACATATGGCGGCACGATAAGTCGCTTCATTTATTGCTACAGGCGTTCGCCGATCGCGGTTGGATTAAACCCAAACATAAAGTAAAGAAGCAGAAAGAAAAGCATATCATTGAGTGGTCGATGAGTGTTGAAAACTTTTATAAAAAATTCGATGATAAATTAATTGAACTTATTACGAGTGAGCCGTCAGTTAATTCCGAGGGCGTTGTTGTTTTATCCTACAGCGAAACGGTTAATAATTTAGAAAACAAAACCGCGAGCCAAATTATGAGCCCCTCCCTAAAAACCTCGATCCGTGTGCTCGTAGGATCCGAAGAAAAAGAATTGGACGATTTTATTAATAATTACATAATTTTCAAAAAAGTAGAAACACGGGATGAAAAAATAAGTCCGTTATTAGAATTAACCAATAATGAAACGAACACTTCATTCAAACGCGCGATCAGTCAAGCGCGCAAGGCGCTAAGGTAAAGGGGGAGAGACACGATGGAAAAATTAAAAATGTGGAATTGGTTAGTAGATATGGGAATAGCGACGCAAGAAGAACTGGAACGCCTGGTCGACACAAGTGGTTACAGTTTAGAAAAGATGAACAATTTACTCTATGTTCGCACGGGTTACCACAGCCGTGAAGAAATGGACGAGAAAAAACAATTAGCAGGAATCATAAATGCAGATGAAATCATCGAGGCAGTCAGGGAGATTGCCTTGATTGTGGACAAAAAATTAAATTGGGGCGATGATGAAAAATAAAAAAATTATAGAAAGAGGTTCTTAAAATGACTGAAGAATTAAACATTAATGAACTATTAGCAGAACTCGCAGTCTATCGGTGGCGAGATAAAAAAGCAGTTATCTTAAAAGAATTAGACCTTAAATATGAAGCAAACCGCCCATTTACATTGATTGAAGTACTAAACATCAGCAAAGGAGCCGATGACTTAATAAACATCAGCAAAGAAAGTGATGACTTACTAAGTAAAGGTTATACGTTTGATGAAATCCTCAGAGCAATCAGAGAATGGGTTCAAGAACGCTTGGATGAAATCGAAAAGGAAAAGGAGGACAGAAAATGAGTAATCAAAGAAGATGTATTGTCTGTTTAAAAGAACATAATGAAGAATATGATAGATATTTTTGCTCTGAAAAGTGTAGCAAACGGTGGGAAAAAGTGCAATCCTGGTTAATCAACCAAACATTTAATTCCGACGATGGGGCTATTTGTCCGCTTTGTGAACATGAACACGATGCTGGTGATTTTACTGAATTATATGATGAAAACATCGATGAATTTGAATGTGATAATTGCGGAAAGAAATTCAAAGTATCACCCAGTTTAAGTTGGTCATGGGAAACAACCCCAATGGAAGAAGACTACCCGGAATTAGAGGAAGATGAAATTAAAAAGGAAAAGGAGAATAAATTATGAATAAAGGGTTAGAAGCATTAGAAATATTAAATGATACGGCTCGTTTTGGAGAAGGTTATGGAAACATTGACAAACAAGCCTATTTAATTTTGAAAGAAGCCCTCGAACGCAACGAACCTATGAAACCGATTTACGAAAAAGATGGCACTCGTTCGTGTCCTTGTTGTAAGGGGAATTGGTTGACACCTAATTTCAAGTTTTGCAGTGATTGTGGACAAAAGTTAGATTGGGACGATGAGAGATGAAACCATACGAACTATCAGTTCTAATCAATGGCGAATTGGCATTTACTACTTCAGCATCCCGAGTATCAAAAGTTCGTAAAAGAAAGTGTAAAGGAGAAAGAAAATGACATTTAAAAAATTAAAAGAGTTAATTAACGAAGTAAAAAAAGAACTTCTGATTATAGATGGAGTAAATAGAAGATATATTTCGGCTTGGGAAGATGGGTATTATGATGGAGCATCTGCGGCTTATAGAAATATATTAATTGGTCTTGAAGAAATAGTAAAAGACGAAATGAATGAGAAATAATATGAGTAAAACGGATTTATTTATTAGCGAGTTGTTGTCTAATTACGAAACAAGAGAAATTAGTGAGACCCATTATCGAGCCCTACTTGCAAAGAACGAGGGTTATACTCAACAATATATTAAGGATTTAGATATTTACCATAATGTATCGAGTCAACCGTTTCCCTTATTCAAAGTTATAGTTTTGATTGATCATCGCATAAGCACTAACTATGATGGTGGGTATAACGACTATCTGGAAATTGTTTTCAAACATAAAGGAAAATATTACTACTGCGATTTAAGCGAAGACATATAGAAAGGAAAATAAATAAATTATGAATAAAGAATTAGAAGCTCTACAAAAACTGCGTGATTTAGTCGAATACTTGACTAGAATTGATTATGCACCAACTGATTTAAGAAATGAAGTCAAAGAATTGCTTATCAAAAGTTATAAAGATAGTAATGGTTATTTCTCACAGATTGAAGAAGCACTTAAACGTAATGAACCGATGAAAGTTGACTTAGAAACTATCGTATCTCTTAGTTTTGGCGATTTTTATAACTGCCCCAAATGTGGGGAAGCGGTTATAGGAACATATTATAACTATTGTTTCTATTGTGGACAAAAATTAAACTGGAGTGATGACAAATGACAAGTAAAGAAGCGTTGGAAAGATTAAAGTTTATAGCAGATAAAGAATTAAACATAGGCTTTAAAAGTTATGACGATTTACAAGAGTTTTGGAATTATAAAGAGCCTTTAAAAGTTATAGAAAAATTAGTAGAAAGAGATACACCTATGATGCCTGTATCTGAAAGTATTGAATTGATATGTCCTAAATGTAGAGAAGAGCAACATACAAATACTGTTAAGTTTTGTAGCGAATGTGGGCAAAGATTAGACTGGAGTGATGAGGAATGAATAGTTATACATTTGAATTAATTGAGAAGAACATTATTAAGGAGAAATAAAATGAGAGATATTAAGTTTAGGGCAAAAGTGAAACATAATGGTTTCCATTACTTTGCAGGCGAATGGATTATTGGACACTATCACAAAAATAAAAACGGAGAACATCTTATTTTTGATAATGAAGAAAACTATATTGCAAATATTGGTGATTTTACAGCATATGAAGATGTGGAAATTGATGAAAGCACACTTGGTCAATACACAGGACTAAAAGACAAAAATGGTGTTAAGATTTACGAAGGTGACTTAATCAAAGAATATTGGCAAAAAGAACCCAGTGTCGTTGTTTACTTTGTTGGCGCTTTTGGTTTCTTTGATGCATATAATAATTTTCATCACCTTTCGACTACAAATGAATTAGCATCTGTCGTCGGCAACATTCACGATAAAGGAGGAAAAAGAAAATGAGTAAATCAATTTATGAAGAAGCAACAGATAAAAACATTATTACGAAACAAGTAGTAATCAACACATCAACGTCAGCACATTTATTACCTATTACAGCGGATGAAAAAGTCATCGATGAGATACAACAAGCTCTCAACGAACTAGAACGCCTTAAAAAGCAAGAGAGGTTATTACAGTTGTATAGACGCTTAGTAAATCAAAATCTACAAGTTAATTTACACATTTTAGAAAAAATAAAGGAGTTAGAAAATGAAATCGACTTATGAACAAGTAGCAGAAATGTTAAAGAAAAATAAAGAAGTTGAATTATATAAATTTGTTTTTACAATGTCTGGTAAATTAGATTTTTATACAGATAAAGTTTATAAAGCCGAAGATGGCGAAAAAATAACAAGACAAGTAACCCTTGCAAGTGTTATGGGTGTAAAATACAGATTAGACAAAATCAAGTGTATTGGAACCGCGGTGGTCAGGGGGAAATCATTTTTAGTTAAAGAAGACTTAGATGACTATGATGAACCTGTCGAAACTTTATATTTTGGTGATATTAACGAATATTCATTTTCAATCACAGAAGCAATGAAAGAAATATCAAATGATAAATCTAAGTTATATTTTTTAGGAAAAGATGGAAGTTTACTTGGGCTTAGTAACGAGGCAAAAAATAAAGATGGCATTGAATTGCTTTTATCAAAAGGGTTGATTAGTAAGTTGGAAGATAAATAAAGGAGTTAGAAAATGAATAAATACCATGTTAAGTTTTCTCATATGGTTCAATTACCAATTAGCAACCAAACCAATATACCTATCAAAATTATAGATGTAGATGATATATATCAAGTAGAACCTAATGTTAATATATTTACACTCATATATTCAAGGTTTAGTGTGATAGGCAGTATTACCGCTATAACGCTAAGTGATGAGTAATATCTATGATATATAAAGATTTAGAAAATAAAAATAAAAAGTTTGGGAGGACAAATAAATAGTTATATGGCAATTTTATCTTTTACAACAAAATATAGAGAAATATTTAAATTATTAGTGCTATTGGAAAAAAATAATATTCCTCATAGTTTTACTGTACGGGGCGACAGTAAGGGGTTTCAAATTAGAGTTTTACACGAAGAACAAAACATTATATCTGTAATTCAACACCGATACTCAGCAGGTGAGGAGAACGATTTATTAGAATTGATAGGCGGATCAAAGGCAAACGCCCGTGGCAATATTACCGCTAAAAAAGCGCTTGGTATAATTAGGCGCGAAATAAAACGATATAATGAATTGCTTGACCTTTAAGTAAGAATATGGTATAATATAAATGTAAAAGGAGTCTTATATGCGAGTAAAAGTAAATGAAGAAAACACCCTGTTAAATGTCGAAACCCGTCTAAGTAATTCGGAAAGTCTGCTTGTTGAATTAGAGGCGCCTTTGGCTGTTGTGATCACCCGTAGGGAAAATAAAAACTTATATGATCTCACAGAGTGTGTGGGACGCGACAAAGAAAATTATTATTATTTCTTTCAAGCAGCGTTACACGTGGGTCAAAACCACGGCCGAGGTTTTTTTATCGACAAACAATATTGCGCACTACATTTAAAAGGTAGTGCGGTTATGGACCCCAAAACAGCACCTGCCCAGTTGCAGGATTTACCGGTCTTTCCGCGCGATTTGTTGAAACAAAAAGAAGAAAACAAGGATGATCAACCCGATGATTTGGCACAGGAGTATTTATCGGAGTATACATTCAAGCGATATAATAATACTTTTTATTATTTTAATCCTGAATTGCAAAAATGGATTGAACTTAATATTAAAGACTATGATACGTTTAATATTATGTTATCGATGAAAACGAAAAAATATTCACAGCGATTTAAACGCGCAATTATGGACTCGCTCATCCCTTACTTGTATGATCCGAAATACGTCGAAGTAATTGAAGAATTAGACAGCAATTTATTATTATTCAAAAATAAACGCGTGCTTGATTTAAATACGATGACATCTCGACCCTTCAGTGCCGATGATTTTATATTTCACACTATTGATGCTAATTGGTATGATGATGATAGCAAAGAATATAAAAAACTTAAACCAAACGCGTTTCTCGAGGCACTTTTAAAAGGTGTGAGTGGGGTACGTAAAGACGACACAACCGATGTTTGGGCCCTTCAACGCTATGACGACTTATTATCCTATATTGGTTATACTTTAACGAACGAGCGGAAAGAGGCAAGTACGCTGATTATGTTCGGTACTGGGCGCAATGGTAAAACCACGTTAGCGCGATTGATATATGATTTAAAAGCAAGTTCATTCTCTATGGAATTACAAACCTTTTTAAACGATACTCATTATTCGGCCGGTTTTTATAACAAACGCATGTTGTTTTTCGACGAATTACAAAGTGGCGCGGTTGATGAGCGTTTTATCGGTAAATTCAAAGCCTTGACAGGTAACGACGTATTAAATATTCGCCCGATGCAAAAGGAACCTTACGACGTGAAAACAAACTTTGTTACTTATATTACGACGAATGCATTATCGTCGGAATTCTTTAAAGATAGGGCACTCACGCGCCGCATCAAAGTGTTAAATGCGACGAAACCGGCACCGGATTGGCCTGATACCCGAGCGGACTTCGGTGCAGGCGTGAGACAACAAGTAAACAAAGATTGGTTAGCGAATTATTGTATTCGTAAGTTTGCGAGCGAAGGTTTTGATATTAGTAAACTATTTATTTACGATATGAAAGACTGGGCCGTGCGCCACAACGCACCAATACGTGACTTATTGACAGCGTGGAAGAGCAGCGAATGGGCGGATTATCATGGCAACTTAAATAAGCCGCATGACGATCTGGTTCACCTATTAATGACCGCGAGCGGAGGAATTAAACAAATGGCGAGCGGGCGTTCTCTTGCTATTGAGCCTTCTACTCCGTATTTTGATGAACAAATGAACCTGTTTATGATAAACTTATTAAATCTCAAAAGTGCGCGCACCGAAGGAGGGTATGTTCGTTATGATGGTGACAGCCGCAAATTAAAAGCATCAGCCGCAATAGGGGATTATAAGTTAATTGGTATTGATCAGGATAAAAAATTACAAGATTTTATTTTAATATTTGAAAATGATGTTGAAAAATTGTACTGGCGTATAAATATGCGCCAAGAAATTAATATTAAATATGTTTTAGAAACCATTTTTGGTTGGAACGAGGCTGTTGATGGTAGCGACTGGTCCAAAACTCTTGTCGAACACATCACGAAGGGCACGCGTTTCAAGTTAGAAAATATTAATGGTAGCATCGTTATTTATAAACCTGTTCGAGACACAAGTCGGCGCATCGAAGGTTATCTTGATGTCGACGACAGCGAGATTGCTTATGAAGAGGTTTATAAACAAATTAAGAAGATTGCGCCGCAGTTGGTTAACGAACGCCGGGCAATATTGAATGCAAACACTGTTCTTCTGGATAATGATCATATTATGAAGTTATTAAAAATAATTAATGTTGATTATGCAATTTACGAAAGCAACCTTAACGAGGACGAGACAGAATAATGGGGCGAATGCGACTTATTTTTGTTAATTTTTTAGATCGATATTTTTACGATCTTGATCATCTTTTTAGGTATATGCAGGCTAATAACATAGGTTTTCGTGACGAAGGAATGTTTGCAGAGCTTGATTATACACGCGAGGAATTTACCAAAGTATTCAATAAGAGAAGAATACTTTTACCAAACAAAGAGAAACTAAAATGGGAAAAATTATCAAGAAAAGAAGCGAAACGATTAGCGATGTTAAGCCGTACCGATTGGGGTTATCAGCGGATGTCGCCGACGCTCCAGTTAAAGGACCCAGTATTTGATCAACTATTAAAACTCGGCGAAAATAGATATATTTGGTATTTGCCCGGCGCTAACTGGGGCTGGAATGTAATAGCTATTTTCAGCGAAATCGGAATGATTAAATGGTTAGATAGCAGTTGGAAATTAGATTATAGAATAAAATATGGGATTGATGGGGAGGCTCTTTGTGATAAATTGTATGATAAAGTTATTATGCGCAGCTCGCAAGGATTGCTATTTGCTTCGCTCGAAGTAAAATATAAGTAGTTTTTTCTTATTAAATATCCTATAATTAATTTAAGAGGTGAATATGACAAAATATAAACAACAAGCACAGACATTTGATGCAGTAGACAATTATTTACAAGAAAGAGATATTCATGGTTACACTGATCATATTTTATCTATCTTGGGTGGTAAACCAAATATCTGGGTTGAACGTATAATGAATGAGGCCGCTGACCGCGAACCGTCTTTGTATTTGGGTTGGGAAGAAAATTATATTTATGATATGTTAGTATTATTTTCGGAGTATGAAAATCTGGATTTAGAAGACGTAGACGAACTAGTAGATATTTATAAGCGGTCGCTGCGTGTTGAGGTCCCTAGCGATTATTATTTTTTAAATGTAGAAACAAACCCGGAGTTTATAAAAGAAATTAAAGAACGGTGGCCAGAAATCGTATTAAAAAATAATAAGGTCACCGGTGATAAGGAAACATTATTAGGTGTTCTCCGTTGGTTACAGTTGGTTGATGATGAAAATTATTACGGTGATGTATATGATACCGATGATAAATTAGAACGCGCATTTATTAAACAAATATAATTATTATTCTTGACATTTTATCAATTATATATTATAATTAATATATAAGATAAATATTAATTGTCTATCTTATAAAAGGCAATATACCGTTCACCACCAAAAGACACTTGCCGTAATTGTAATAAGAGTGGTCTTAAATTATGAGAACGAGTGTCCAAAAATTACTCCCGCGGAGCTTGGGTTGAATGAAGTTCAACCGCATGAACGCGGGATCCGCTCCCTCATCCGATGGAGCGGGTCTATCAACTATTCGGCATATTGTCGTAGATCGTCTGATAATTATCGCCCGCTACCAAAAGACACTTGCCGTAATTGTAATAAGAGTAGCCTTAAGTTACGAGAACGAGTGTCCTAAAAATCACCACACGTGTGAGGTTGGAAGCACCAACGGAGATGCGTGGTCAGCTCCATCATCCGCTGGAGCTGGTCTATCAACCATTCGATAATTATCAGACGACCAAATATTATTTGTTTTAAAAGAAAAGGGGAATGTTATGAGTTCTAAAAGATTTAAAGATTTACCAGAGTTTGTTAAAAAAGGCGAATTTTGTGTGACGTTACCTAACACGAAGTATCCGTATGATCCGTTTAAGCAACTAAGAATAAGTGCTTTGGATCCTTTTTATTCTTTTAAACACGTGAGTAATGTGATTGAAGAAAACCCTAGCTGGACTTTGGGTTTAAAAGTCGGGAGCGCAAACATATCGGCGATCGATATCGACAATTGTTTGACCGACGGGCATATAAGCATGCTGGCATTAAATATTATAAACGAGCTCGGGGCATATGCAGAACTTTCGCCGAGTATGACCGGTATAAGAATTTTATTTAAGACCGATACACCGTTTGATATCAAGCGATATTATGTAAAGAACAGTGCTTTGGGTATTGAATATTATGACGCCAAACATTGTTTAATAAGCGGCGCCCGCATGGTGCGCCTGACGGGGCACTTTTTGTATAAAGGTGAAGCGAAAGTTGACGCGTCAAACTTTTTAGAAAAATATATGAAACGCCCACGTTTAACCCAGGTCACAAGTGAACTCGATGATGTAGAATTTAACGAAAATCGTGCACGGGTTATAAGTTACTTAGTTAATGTATTGCCGGATTTTTATGAGTTTAATAGTCGCAATATTGATTATCTTTCGGAGTCGGAATGGGATTTATTGATATTAAATAAGATAGCCGAATATACTGATGCTTTCCAAGAAATCGAATATGCTTTTAAAAACAGTCGTTATTATTTGACGAAAGATAAAATGCACCTTAAAAAATGGAACAATCAGCGGTATGTTGCTGGTACTTGGTTAAGAGTTACAAGCAGTGAGCCTCATACACTTTTACAAGAGTGGGTGAAAGATATTCCTGAAACCTTAGAAGCAAAAGAACCATTAACAGCTGCGTTAGTTCGGGTTTTGGAAGAGATTGGTATTATAAAAACTTCGAATAAATCCGCAGTAGATAAAAATATTGAGACCGAAGAAATGATAAAAGCACTTATTTACGCAGCGGAAATTGGTATAACCGCGAGAGTGTGGCGTAACATGCGTGGGAAACTATAGATATTTATTTAAAAATGAATTATAATTAAATAATAAGGAGCAAAAATGAACTACGAACAATATATTCAAGAAATCGCAAAAATAGCAAAAATGGAACCATCCAATTTATTCGCTATGCCTATTGATGATTTTGCCAAAGTTTTGCAGGACAGTAATCAAGAATATATTACTGCTCGCCAATTACACTATAAAAAAGAAATCGAAGACTTGAAAGAAGAGGGTAGCGAAAAAAGCCTTGGCAAGATGCGGCGTTTACAAGACGCCTACGACAACGCGGCGATGATGATTGGTCGCAGCGACGCCTTTTCCTCTTTTGATTCTTATGATATAAACGGCATGCTCTATAACTGGTATTTATGGACAGCGCTGTACGTGAGTAGTTGGGTATTTGCACGTGCGATTGATCGACCAGCAACGGATATGATTCGTGCCGGTTGGAAAATTGTTCCGGAATTGAAAGAAGATAAATTAGAAATAAAAAATGAAACTGGAAAAATAGTTATCCAAAATATTCGTTTTGATCACTCGTTATTTAATACAAAAATGCGCGAAATGATTCAACCAATCATTCAAGCTTTGAAATGGTCACGTCTTTATGGTGGAGCAATTTGTTGCTTATTAACCGAAGAAGAAGATGTTACTGAATATGAAAAACCGTTAGAAAAATTAGAAAAAGGCAAACCCTTTCGCTTGCTGCCAGCTGACCGTTGGCAGCAAGTTTTTCCGTCAGCCAATATGGTAACGGACGTTAAAAGTATTGATTATAATACACCCGAGTATTATTCGGTGAGGACGGATGCAGGATCATTTCGTTTTCACCACACGCGTGTGCTGCGTTTCGCAAACGGCGCGGCCCCAGAATTAATCAGCCGTATGTTAATGGGTTGGGGTATTCCCGACGGGGTGAGACTCTTTAACGAAATAAACCGCGACGAAAAAATTAAAAATATGATCACAAGTGCGCTCGCTAAGAACTCATTAGAAATTATTAAAATGGGTGGTATGAAACAATACATGAGTGATCAATTAACCCCGGAGATGGAGGCAGAGCTCGATAATAAACTAGCGATGATTAATCGTTATCGTTCTTTTAACTCGCTACTGTTTCTTGATAAAGACGATGATTACTCACGTCACGAGGGCGGCCCGATCGGGACTTTATCACAACTAATGGACACAAACTCGCGCTTTGTAGCAGGTGCCATACCGATGCCGCAAGTGTTATTATACGGTGACCAGCAGACAGGATTGAGTGGTAATTCTTTTGACGATTTATTATTATATGAAGACCATTTGATGAGTTTGCGGCATGAGCGATTAGAGGGATCTATTATAAAAGCCTCAAAATGGATATGCGATTATTTGGGTTATGAAACAGAATCAATTAGAGTAATATTTAATTCTTCTTTACCGGTACCCGAAAGCAAAAAAGTTGAAAACACCAATGCTCATTTTGAGATGTGGAAAACAGCACTTGATATGGGTATTTATAAAAAATCAATGGTTTTAGAAGAAATAAGAAATAAGCGCGACGAGTTAGCAATTGGTGATTCTGTTACGGAAGAAATGGTTGAACAAATGCGTTTAGAAGAAGGTTTAGAAAAAGATTCTGAACCGGCTACTGAAGAAGAAAACGGCGAAGAGTTATTACCGCCGACAGAATAAAGAAAGGGGTAATAAAATGGAAACTATTAAAATTAGAGAGTTAATTATTAAAAAGGAAGAAGAAATAAAACGCCTCGAAAAATTATTAGAAAAATACGAAAAAGCGCTTTCGCCGCAGGCTTTTGAAGAGGTTATGAAACAACGAGATCTGCCTTATAATGAGCGCCGTTTAGATCGAAACGATTGGGCAATTGATGATTATATGCGCACCTATCTCAAGATAAAAGAAGCTCGTGAAACCCTTGCGCGGCATGAGCTACGGATGCAAAAAATTGCTAATTATAAAGCATTGCCAGAAATAAAAGTGCTGCGTGATTTTTTGAATGAGTGGGTAGAGCGCGTAACTGGCTTCGTTTTAGATACATATAAAAGTTACAAAGAAGCGTATCGCGAAATGGAAGGCTCATTAAAAGGTCTTTCTTATGATGAAAAACAAAAAGCGCGTCGTTTGTTTTATAAAACGTGGGACGGTAAGTTATCGCGACGTTGGGTTAGTCTCTTAACTTACGAACGCGCAATGAACTGGGAAACCAAAATAAGAGAAGTTTTAGAAAAAGAAGCAACCCGTAAATATGAAACGCTTGTTAATAAAGTGACAGACATTGTCGGAAATATTATTGACGTTGCCGCAATAAGAGTGGGTAGTAACGGCGAATTAAACGGTATTATTCACGGTGACAAAGGAACAGCAAAAGTGTTAACGATCGGGGCCGGAGGTTACAATATTCAAGTATTTCATTTTCGCACATTAATCAGCGAGGTAAAACAATGAAAATTAAACTAAACACTAATTTTGAACCTTATTTTATACCTGTTGATTTAAGCAGACGGACGCAATACAAAGGCCGCGACTATACTGCACGCCAGTTGCGAGCGTTCGTAGAACGTAACGCCCAACAGCAACAAGCACGGTCGAAATTCATTCGTGGTATAAATTACGATGGGATGGATCCCCACGATCCGCGGGACTTACATTTTAGCAGTGATTCACAAGATGGTTCACAACGCTATCAGTTAAAGTTACGCTTTTTTGATTTTGCCAATCTTGCACCGCGTAATAAAAAAGAAGTTATTAATTTATTGAACGAAACTGACGTTGGTATTTACTGCACTTGCCCGTCATTCCTCTACTGGGGCGCTGCGTATAAGGCCGACCAGATGGGTTATGGTATCGTTAGCGAGTCCCGTGCCCCACGCGATCCAAATAAGGCAAAAAAGGACGCTTTCTATGCTTGCAAGCATGCCCAGGCCGTTTTACGAGCGATGCCGTTTTGGTGGCCAAAAGTGCGGCGAGATTATATAAATTATTATCGAGAGCAATCCGAAAAAATAATGAAGCAGGAGCTGAGCACTACGGAAGATACGCTCGCCCGCGAGGAAATAATTAAAGAAAACAAAGAAGGGTGGAAATAATATATGCCAGATGAGTTTAGAAGTATTCATAGTACCGCAAGAGTTGCAACTTCTTATATAGGAAAATTAAAAAGCAAGTTAGAATCATGGGGTCGAAAAATGACCGAAGATTTAGGAAAAATGCGCGGTAAAGAAGCGGCTTCAGCTATTGAAGTTGATGAAAACCTTAAAAAATTCGAAAAATCAATTCCCAATTTAAAAGAATTGAAACAAAAAGCAGACAACGATAAAAGCGAAGAAAAAGAGGACTCCAATAACTATAGTATTATCATGGCTGAGTACAGTAAATGGTGGAAAGAACTATTTATTCCTTTTAGTAAAAAGTTTTTACCTTTGTTAAAAGAATTTAAAACTTTAGAAGAGATGGAGAAAGTTTTAAAAGACGCGCGACAAAAACTAAATATATTAATTAAAAAAGAAGCAGAACAAGAAAAAGAAGTAAAACAAGAAGATAGCTCATTTGCTTATTTAACCAATAAATTAAGCAAAGGTAATGACAAACCACGCTCGCGGTTTGTTATAAAAATTAAAAAAATAGCAGGAGGAAAACAGAATGGAACAAAAAACAACAACGATTAACGGTGTAAAAGTGCGGTTAAAACAGTTAAAAGCTCCCCAAGTAATGGCCTTTTTAACCGTTTACGGTAAAGGTTTAGAGAGCGATGATTTTGACGCCATATCAAAGAGTTATGAAGAATTATTTAGTTGGGTTGAAGCTGAAATAGGAGGGGTCTGGGTTGCTGCTTACGACAAGTTAAGCGGCACGAGCATTGTGGATGCCCTGGCTCCATCTTTCACAGATCCAGCAATTATTCCGCAGATTCTTAATTTGCTTGATTCTTTTTTACCGCGTTCCAGCGAATAAATAATATTTTTAATCAAATGAATGCGTTATCGTCGGCTGGAGCGCATGGCGAATTAAGAAACCAAAACATGTCCTATCATACTTTGTTTGAATTTTTGATTATTAATAAATATGAAACTTTAAAAAATCTTAAGGATTATGATATAGAAGATTTTTTGTACTTGGTAGAAATTGCAGCAGTCACCGAATTAGGAAAGTTACGGTCTCTATCAAAAATGAAACAATAATATGTTATAATAATATAAAGAGGAATTATGGCAAACAAAAAAATAGATCGTGATATTATTATAAAGCTTCCTGCCGCCGCCCTCGCGGCGCTACGCAAGGATATAGCAGAGACTGTCGTCAAAGGTATTGAGGACGGTTTTAAAAAATCAAAAAAAGCTAAAAGTAAAGACAAAAAAGTAGATATTGGGTCAGAAGAAAGACAAAAGTTAAAAAGCGAAGGTCTGTTAAAAGAAACGAGCGAAACGACTAAAAAATTAGCCGCGATGCGCGCCGGTTTTAAAAAACTAAGCGCAGTTATCGGAGTAGCAGTTCAAGCAATTGAAGCTTTCATGAAAATAATGGAACATGTTGAAACGCGCAGTTTAAGTGCAATTTCTCATAATAGTCTGTTTACCGACAAAAATACGATGGATATGATGCAGCGCACCGGTCAGTCCGCTAGCGAAAGCGCGGCGACGCAGCGAGCATTAGATACGTTGGGTATTAGTCTCAGCGATATTCAGAGTGGTAAAATTACGGCAAGCCAAATGGAAATGTTCCAGCAGCTACGAGAAGAGCATATCAATTCTATCGAACAAAGCAACCGAGCTTCTGAAGGAATGTTTTTAAAATGGCAAGAGTTTGCAGTAAAATTATCAACGATGCGTGATATGCTCGGTGACAAATTAACGCAAATGCTCGGCGAAAGCGGTGCGGTTGAACAAATCGTCGACGCAGTTGCCCCGTTGATAGATACTGTTTTTGGTGTTTTAGAAGATCTTATGCCCTTGATAGGGAATATTTTAAATATGATAGTCCCGTTGATAAAAATACTGGTGCGGCAACTGGAGATGACACGAGAATTATTAAAACCAGTTATCGCAGTCGTGAGCTGGGTGATACAATTAGTAACTGAGGTTTTGAATTTTATTGATCAACTAAACAACGCTGTTTATAATATGTTTAAGAAGTGGCTTGGATGGATTGGTATAAAATTACCGGATCGCAGTGAAAATACTACTTCTTATACTGTTAGCACTGCTAACACTAATAATACTCATCAGGTGGTAAATCAATATAATCAGATAAGTAATGATTTATGGTCGAATCAATACGGAATGGTGAATTAGGAGATAATTATGAGTCAAGTTTATGTGGCATTATTTAAAATAAAAAACGAATCGTTTGATAAAAATCGATTCGGATTAAGCGATAACGAATTCTTATTAGATGTTATTTCGGGGTTTTCTTTTTCAAAAAATATTAATACTACTACGCAGCCTGTTTTGGATGGAAGCCAGCGCATGACAAATGTGTCACGTGAACCGGGCTCCTTACGGATAGAAGGTTTAATCGGTGAACACCATTTTGCTCGCGGTGAGCGTAAACCGTATATTAACCCTACTCAGACACGTGGGAAAAAGGGGCAGGGTTTTTCAACACTTTCTCAAACCGTTCCTCGTACTGTTGTTATTCAACAGTTATTAGAATACTTGCGTGACGAAGCAATCTTTTTAGACATATATGCACAGAATGGGAAAATGATATATCGTAACTATATATTGAAACAAATTAATTATAGCCAAGAGAATATTGATGCGTTGCGGGTTTCGT
Source organism: Bacteroidia bacterium (assembly GCA_023228875.1). Taxonomy (NCBI): domain Bacteria; kingdom Pseudomonadati; phylum Bacteroidota; class Bacteroidia; species Bacteroidia bacterium. The sequence goes on from JALOAG010000011.1 coordinate 21,275, forward strand.
TGAACTTTGAAGAAGTTTTGATGTTTGAAAATCCTTTTTTTGATCTAAAAGATGAAACAGATTCATCCGATCAAAAAACATTAACTAATAGTCAAGTAACGGCAGATATTAAATTCGTTGAACCAAAATCCAGCAGTCAAGAAGATATACAACGAGCAATAGCTAATATGGTTTATAAATTACCTTCTCATGCGAGGGCGATAATCGGTGCTCCTTTAGAAAAAAGCGGAGCTTATAATGTTGATTATGAATTGAAAAGATATATGGTAAAGGCTAATGAAAATGGTGAAGCTGATTTAAAAATAGCTCATGATCAAAGTTGGGACAAACCAGTAAATATAACCGTTACTACAACAAAAAACACATTAACTTCTTATTTGGACAGAACCGGAGAAAACTTTATTGATGCCCATCCTCATATAGTATTTAATTTTTCTGCCAGAAAGGAAACAGAAAGAGTAGGCACGCACAATACCCCGAGGGATTATCTTGTAGGTGGGTATAAAATATGGCTTTTCTTCTCTTCTGATAAAGGTGATACTTTATTATCAAAAAAAGAAGCGTACGGAAGACACCCTCATCCTGCGGCCGAATTAATGAAAAAAAAATTCTCCGGTGATAAGTTTTTTGTCAGCGGGGGTTCTCATTATGTTTTGGATGAAGAGTCGAAGGCTGTTCGCGCGCAAGAAAAGGGTTGGAGTTTTTTAAGACCTGTGAAAGAAGACAAGTGGGGCACGGTGGTTAATTTGTTAGGTGATGATTCTCTTGGATATTTGTACAATGCGACATTTTCTACGCACGGGTTTAGATTTCTGCTTAATTATAGTACTTATCTGATGTATATGAATTTTATTTGGATTCACCCAGTGTATTGGCAAAAAATAAAAGAGCGTTTGCAACTTTGGGTTAATGAGTCACGGGCAATAACTTTAGATAGGAAATTAACTAATTAAAAATGACATACGATGAACGCAGCGCATATTTAAAACGAGAATTAGTAGTAGTTCTTTTTGATAAATATTATAATAGTGTAGCTTTTAGAGGTTCAAAAATAACCGCAGGGGGCAGCAAGTTTATAGGTATCCAACAGGATAATTTTGTAATTAAATTACATAACATCAATTATGCTCTACTGGCGGATGCATTATCACGAGGTTATCGTTACATCCGAGTGCAGATAGAAGAAAAAAACAAAAAAGCGACAATTGTTTTTAACGGCGAAATACGGATGGTGAACGTCGGTAAATCGAGCGCTGTCGAGCGCGAGGTAGAGTTTATATGTCTCACCCGCGCGAGCGATATTTTAGCGAACATGGTGGTTCCAATAACAATGCATTCGAGTATGAACGGGTGGGCTATTAAAGAGGCGCTAGCGGTGTTAGAGGATTCGATTTATATACATTACGGTGAAAAAATAAACCTGCGTAACGGTTTAGATAAAGATTTAGAAAAAATTCACATCAAAGAATCTTATAATGCCCATAAATCACCGGTCGAAATAATAGAAGACTTGGTTACTTTAGTAAACGAGCGTAAGCCGATAGGGGCAAATACACCCGCGTGGTTTGACTATAAATTAACCGCTTCTGAAAACAACAGCGACGGACTATTTAGTATTTTTTCTAGCAATGAACCAATAAGAGCGCTGAATATAGGACCGGAAACAGGTTTGTTGGACGCTCCCACAATTTCTGATTTAGAAATATCTTTCAATCATGTTTATCATGACTCATTGGTCCCAGGTCGGTTGGTAAGATTAGATAATAAATGGGTTTCAACGATGGGTAACGATAGCGCCTTTGTATGGGCTTGGGATCCCTCACACCAATATCTAATTACCGAGGTGCGCTATTCGTTGGAAAATTACCCTAATCGTTTTACCGTCTCTTGTCGGGCTCGTTCTTACAGCAAATACAATAGATTTACTGCGACAAATCAAATATATGGAGAAAATTAAATTATGAGAATCATGGACAAAAAAACCCTCAAACGCGATGACCGGCGGCTAACCGAAGCCACTCATGTTAAGAGCAAACGTAACGAAGCTTTTGCATCGTTGGCGCTGTTAAAAAAAGAAGGTAAAAGATTAGTATTATACCCTATACCCTCTCGTAATATTAATGATCTGGTAAATGAGGGCAAAGAGCGAAAAATGAAAAACATACAGACACCGCCGATGAAAATTACTGAATTTTTTATTGGTAGACAATTGCTTGAGTCATATTCCTATTGGGGGGAGCTCTTGTCAGATACAGGAAGCGTGCTTGTTTATATTGTTTATTTTGATGAAGAAATGCGCCCTTATTATGAATTTTATATAAATAGTACTAATATTACAAAATCTGAGCCAAACAATTACAAATCAAACCGCTCAACCCGAGGCATTGATAAATCCTGCGTGATAGTAGATATATTAATGACAAACAAAGATTTAGAAAAGGCGTTATCTTTGCAAGGATAATATGTTATAATAATATAAAGGAGAGTTATGAGAGTACGAAAACTAATAATAGAAAAAAGAATTAAGATATTATCAGCTATCAATGACGAAGATAAGGATTATGAGGGTCACGTTTTTGTTCTCAAAGATGAAAACAGTTTTATTGACTGGTTAAAGGGTAAACCGAACTCATATACCAGAGATCTTTCTTCCGACTTCGTGTATGAATCTATTTCTCCTGAATATAGCACAAGTGGAAGATTTTCAAATGACTATAGTAAAAACACCAAGGAAGCGGTCGAGGCGCGCTTGGTTGACGTGCTCTTGACGCAGCGCGGAGAATTATCATTCGCCGAATCGGAATTACCGGAATTGGCTTACTATGGGGCCCCTTCGTGGTTTAAAAAAAGACAAGCAGACGTTGATCTATTATTAACTGAATTAATTCTGCAAATACCTGGGGTCAACAGAATTAACACTTTTGAAAGTAATGTTAATGAAAAACTGGCCTACGAGTGCAGAGTAGAGATTATAACGCAAGAAGGAGATACTTTATGGCAAACGATAGAAATCTAATAAGGTACGAAGAAGGTAACTTGTTTGTTAAAAACAAGGAAGACATCCTTAGAATGCTTTACGATAACCTGAGCGCAATATATGGTGCAGAAATAGACATGAGCTCCGAATCTTTTCAGAGACGGGAACTTTTCTTTTTTGCAGAATTGTTGAGTTCGGTCACTGGGACGATGTATGATATCGAAAAGGCTTTTGAGTTAAATAGCGCTCGCGGGGGTCACTTGGAAAGCCTCATTTCTTTCGTGAGCGGTTTAAAAAGAATGGAAAACAATACAACAAAAATATCGCCGCTAACGGTAAGATTACCGGCGGGTATCATCGATCCCGATGAATTAACAAACAGCAGATGGGTGCTAACAGATCTGGACGGTATCCCCTGGATTTCTTCCGGTGAAATAGAACAATTAGTAGACGAAGATGACGACACTGAGATATATCAATTCGCGGTAGAGTGCGACAATTTAGGGCCTCATACTATAACCGCGGGAACTACATTTAAACATTTGTATGTTGACGGTACTTATAAAACCGATGATATATTGATAGATCCCGATAATTTACCCATTGTTGGGCGTCTTGGGGGTTATGAAGAAGACGACGACGCGTTTAGGAACCGTTACCGTGAACTTATTGCCGAGGGTTCTTTAACCTTGAGCGAGTCAATTATGACAACGTTAAGAAAAGAAATGCCTGGGGTTATTAAAGATTCGATGGTTATTAACTCGACAAAATCAGGAGGAACCGCTCTGAACGTAAAAGGCCTGACTGCGGCAAATGAACCAACCCCTCGTACCGTGACTGTCCCTCAGCATGATATTCTCATTATCTTACAGCCTCACTTGGGGGTTGATTTAGGAGGGGAGAGCACTTCTCTGAGTGTCGCTAAAATATTACAGCGGTTAATCACCGTAGGTATTAGTACGATGCAAAAAACTGGGAGCGGGTTTGAGGACGATCCCAGTTATATCAGAAAAGAATTACCCGCTCATTCTGAATACGCAGACATCAAAGAGCACGTGCGTTATAAAATAGCCACGCGGCATGATCCTGAGATTACTATTAATTTAAAAGCTGGTAACAATTACGCCGCGCTCGATCCAGGGGCGAAAGCGGCATTGGAAAAACATATAAAAGATGCCATAAAACAACTTTCATTAAAATATATTATAAATCAACCAATTAATATGACCGAGCTGCGCACGGCTGTTGAATCTTATGATAGAGTACCAAATGCCTATGTAATTGACGACGACGCCATAGGGGGCGGCATATCTATAGTCGGAGGAACAGATGTTAAATACGGTTATTGGTATATTGAAGATACGAATAATTCTATAACAATAGAGTGGGACGAATAGTAAATGTGGGAAAAATATAAAGAGTATTTAGATGATTTTGAACAAGACTATTTTGTTCGTTTTTTACCTGGTTATTTATTAAACGAGGGTACTACACTCTGGCACGAGTGGCAGTTCCACTGGGAGTTATTGGATAATTTACGAAAAAACTGGATAAGAGCGCGCCTTGTACCTTTTGATATTCAAATGTTGTTAATTGATTATCTTGACTGGATAAAAAATGACAGCGATAGAAAAACCGATTACGAGAGCGCTGAACCAAAATATCTCTACGACGAGGATTATGAACATTATAAATTCATATTGTCAATATGTTCTTTTTATAACATCGGTGATATCCATCCTGTAGCGGGTCGCTTATCACTCGCACACCAGTTGCGCCTTTTATTATTCGCCACTCGCAAGCGGTTGTTTGACGGGTCAAAACAAAGAGTGGAAGAGATTTTTAATAATATAGAACTAGGCGCAGGTATGAAATTAGTTATCCAAACAATGACCGGTGATGAGAGCGGGATCGGTACTCAACCCGCCACGTGCACATTATCTTTAATAAAAAGTACGGGGGGCGCTTCTTATTTATTTAATGAAACTGATCAAACATTATTTACTAATGGTTTTTATAATATACCTGTTTTGGGTATAGTTTATACCTATAGAGTTGTTAATAGTGATGCCCTGGTTTATGATATTGAAGCATCTAAATATGATGGCGACAAAAAATATGATCGCGGTGAAACCAGTTTAGAATAATTAAAGGAGGAAAATATGGCAACAAATTATTTTATTAAATTCGAAAATGACACGGACGCGTCGCCCACTAGTTATAATACTATAGTGGACGCAGAATTTACCGGTACCAAGAAAATAATAACGAAGCAGGCGGTAGCTTTTTCTGATATTTTAAACGGGGTGCTACGACAAACGACGCTTGCATCGCACACGCTCGCGGAGTTTATAGAGAATAAAACCGGTGTAAATGTAAGGAGCGACAAAAACGCCAGCGAAGCAGAAAAAATGTCTGTTTCAAGATTTATCACTGCTTTGGACAATACCATTGATCCTAAAATAGATGCACTGGATGAGGGGATCCCGTTTAAAAAAAGCAACTCTTTAAATAGCGTTTTAAATATATGGCACGGAACGGAAGCGCAATACGATGCCATTGCGGAAAAGGATCCTAACACGCTGTACTTTGTGTATTGATATGAAAGAAAAAGAAACGTTAATAACAATTCACTTTAGTGAAGAACCGCGAGACATGACAAGAGAAGAGCGGCTTTTGGAGATTTTGGGCATATACGGATACTTCGATGAAAGCGGAAAATGGGTTGAAGGTGAACAATAATTCTGTTTATGCTGTTAAAAGAAAAGATAATAGTTTATAATATATTTATATAGAAGGAGGTCCCATGAAAATTACTGATATAGTAAAAGTTAATATAATTAACGAACTCCCCGTAACGAGCAGGTCCTTTACTAATCGTGAAGCGACCGCGTGCGTGATATTCCATAAAGAAAATGCCAGCATAGATGACAAGGAATGGGTTACTTACGAAACAGCAACGGAAGACATGACGGGTTCGGAAAATATTATCAAAGAAATAAAAACCTGGGCGACTAGTTTTACTAATCACGGAGGTGGCATCGCTCAAGCAGTATTCAAACGAATATATGTCGGGGACGAATTACCAGAAATAAACTCTCTCGTGAGTGATTTTAAAAATATTGTTTTAGGGTCCGCGGAACAAGAGGCGCTGCCCACTAATATAATACAGATACAGCTTTTGTGGCAAAGAAGTGGCGGAGTTGATCTTGCGTGGCACGATTTCTTCACGAATGAAACGCTTGTCAAGGCTTTAGCAAAACAAGTAGAAGGTAACGAGGACGAGGTAGATCGTAAAATCTTGTACATTACTTGTGAGAAAGAACCTACTTCTGCTACTACTGACACCAATTTGGTGTGGGTGAAATCGGCGGAAGAGGGAACAGGTTCTCCTGCTGTTTATGAATCCGCGCTAATTATGGCGTATTTATCTTCTATTTTATTCAATGGTACCGAAGAGATCAACGATGTTGAATATACTCCTTGGGTAGGTAACGTAAAAGGAGTCAAAGGCTATGATCGCAGCGCTAATTACAACGCGGTTGTAGAATTAATATTAAATGCCAATGAGCGACGCCCTTTATTAATGGGTGGTATAACAGCTGGTGGCACCAGAATATTAACGGAATATTTTATGATCGTAATAGAACAACTGGTAACGGAAGCTCTTGCACGGCTCGTGTTAAATAAGATCCGTTTTTCACAAGAATTATATGCCGTCATATATGCAGAAGTGGCAGCCGTAATGGATCTTTTTACTCGCAATCGTTTATTAGATCTTGGTTTTAAATCACCTATCTCCCGTGTTTTAACGCGGGAAGGGATTAACTATCAGGTAATTGAAACAGGGGAATCTCTTCATTATGGCTATAAATTATTAACTTTACCTGTTACTAACGACGATTATGCGCAACGCGTGTATACAGGCGCATACTTATATGTGGCTATTGAACAACAAATTAGGTCCATCGAATTGAAAGGCCTAGTAATAGGAGGAAATTAATATGGCGACCCCGCAAGTAAAACATTATTCTTTATTAGATTATATAATAGTTATTACAACCGACCGCGGAACACCTCTTACAGTAACGCTCGGTGGTAGTCAAAGTTATTTAGGCAGGTTAACGGTACAGCGCGAGAAGGCTAATATTACAAAAACAACTGACGTGACCGGTAGCACTGTTTACTCGTTCTCTAATGATCACTCCGGAACGGTGTCATTAGAATTAAGCTTCGTATCAACAGCTTTAGACGAGCTGTTAAAAGTAGTTAAAGAAAAATATTTAGAACAACCAACCGCTTGGAAGGACGCGACGTTTAACATTGATATTACCCGGAGCGGCAGTAGTTCCGCACCAGTTGTGAGCTTAATGGGTTGTATGTTAAGTAAATATCCCGATTGGGAAGTATCAGCCGAGGTTGGTACGAGAACATATGAGTTTCTTGTTGCGCAGATCGAAGAAAGAACTTTCGATGAAATCAGCTCACGGGCAGTAGGAACTAAATCTCGAATAACAGGATAAAAAAGGAGAATATTATAAATGGAAAAGATTATTATCAGTGCTCAACAATTAGTGAGTCTACGACCAGGAGAAAAAATTGTTATCGGTGAAATATCCATTCGCCGGGCAGGTATTCTTTGGGTTGTAAGAAAAGGGGATCAGCGCCGTTCTTTTGAAAGGGCCTCGTTAACAGCAGAGTGGGTCAACAAAGAAGCAGCCAAACTAGAAAAAGAAAAAGATGTTCCGGTCGAAAAACGTGCCGCGGACGGACGGGTATTAGAAAAACAACTTTATAATACTTCGCGCAAAACACGTCGTAAGCGTGCGAAAGAAGCAAAACGTTTTCGGAAGCATGAAAAGAAAGCTTTAAAAGCGAAGAAAAAGGAAGAATTAAAAATAAAAAAAGAAAAAAAGGTTAAAGACCGACAAGAAAAAAGAAAAATCAACCGCGTGCGACGCTTTTTTGATTATTTAATTTATACCATGAGCTGGCTTTTATTAGCAGGAATTGGCTTTGTTGTTTTCGGGTATTTAAAATTATTTGAATTACCAGAAAACGTTAATGAGATTTTCACTCAATTATTGTCGCACATTGAAACTTGGGACAACAACTTAGTATTTTCGGTTTTTGCCGGAGCAGCTGTTTTAGGTATAGGTATATTCTTATTAAGTTTAATCAGTCTACAATTACATCGTACCCGGCTTGCAAAGGCTTGGGGAATAGTATTAGGATTATTGATGGTAGGGGGCGTTAGTTATACATTGGTTACCAAGTGGGAAACATTTAAAACAATGTTATTAGGTTTAAAAGACATTGAATGGATCAGTTTCGCGGCAATTGAACCCGTGACGCAGTTATCAGTAATTTTATTAACATTTTCACAGTTATTATTTGTCCCCTTATTAGGATGGAAAAGAAAGGAATAAAACATGGAATTAGAAACTATTATCACAATCATTTCTGGTTCGCTTGCGCTTGTTGGTAGTGGAGCATTATTCTTCGTTCGCATGCGAGCTTTTAAACGCCAAAATGATATTTTAAAAGAAGAAAAAACTAAAGAAATAGAATTAAGAGAACGCGAAGCGCGCGACAAGTTCTATTTGCTTACTGCGAGCAATTTAGTCATGAGCGCAGAGCGTCTTAATTTAACTGGGCCTCAAAAGAAAGAATACGTTATGACTTGGTTAGAAAATGAAGCCGTTAAGGCCGGGGTTCCTGTTGATAAAGCTTATATGAGCACTGCGATTGAACGCACTATCTTAATTATGAACGATCATCGCAAAATTGATGAGCCTTTTGTTGCGGTTTTAGATAAGGATTTAGAAAAAGCCGCAGAAAAAGAAAAAGAGAGAATCAAAAAGGAAACAGATGACGCAGTAGTGAAGGCTGCTACCGAATACGAAAATTCCGCTCAAGCAATCGGCGAGAGCGTTGAGTTCGGTAAGGGCACACTCGAAGAAGTTAAAGAATTATTAAATAAACGCACTAAAAAATAAAAAAAAAGGGAGAGGAGCAGAAGCAATGAAAAAACATTTGATCATTAACAGCGAACGCGAATTACGCAAATTACAAGCAGAAAGCCCGGAGCGTATTTATGGTGAACGCGTGAACGGTGAAATAATTACGTTAGCCGAAAATGGTAAAATTGTTAAGGTTTCGAGGGAAGAATTTAATAAAGTTTTTGCTATAGATACTTCTAAAGATACAACAACGTTTGAAGCTATGCCTGAAACGAAGTCGGTTGACGTTGAATATTTTCAAAAAGATTCAAAAGAAATCACCGAAGATACTTTTGAAAAAACAAAAGGCGAAGTAAGTGAAGTTACGGAATCAAAAACGAAAAAGCATTCATCTAAATCAGTAATTTCTGCGGAAGAAAATTCAAATGCTGCTGTATCTTCAGAGGTATCTAAAACCGGTAAAAGAAAACGTTTTAAAGCGTTGGAAAACCGGGTAAAACATTTAGAAGAAGAAGTTATTCTCTTGAGAACAGCATTAGAAATGTTGCTGGAAAAATTAACTTAACACAGTTCCTTCTTGCTTGAGAACCGCGTTACTTTGACAACGCGGTTCTCCCTCCCGTTATCTATCATTAATGAAAGGATATGAATATGGACAAAGAAAAAATGCAGTTCGAGTTTTTATACGAAAAAGAGGGGCGTTATTTTTATCGCTACCCTAACGGGAAAACTTTTAAATCTCGAAAAAAGCTACATGAGGATGAAATCGAAGAGGTTTACGAAGTCATCGAAAAACGAGCAGACGCGGTGGTGAAACCTTCACTTGAGGCAAAAAAATCAACGTCTAAAACCAAAACCGAAGATGAAGATATGGCGCGTTTGGTGGATAGTTTTACTTTAGCAATGGGTGAAGATCCTAATTCACGCGCACCTGCTGCACAGGTGGCGGAAGCGTTTAAAACTGCGCTTACCAATTTATCAGATCGCGAAGTGAGTGCGGAAGATATTGATGTAGAGACACAGAAGTTGGCGATGAAATTAGAGCAAGCTGGTATTATTTTCCAAGTGGCCCATAATAATGCATTACAAAAGAAAGTATTAGTAAACTCGGAAAAGAAATTACTCGGTGAATTAGAAGTTGGGACACAGCGTCAAAAACAACGATTACAAGACGCGACATACGACGCCAACCAAGATGCGCTCGAAAATGCCGGGTTACGCAAAGGGTCACCAATGTGGTTAATCAGATTAGCAAAAATTACCAGCGGGTTTTGGGGAATAGTAATAGTGATTTTATCGTTCTTCACCGTCACCCCGATTGTTATGTTAGCTAAGTCGCTTGGGGTACAAATTAAAAACTCGCCGTTAAAATGGATCTTAACCATGTTGTTATATTTTGGTTTGGCTTTTCTGGTGTTTGCGATTGTTGCAAACGCTACCGGAATGCCGTTACCTTCGTGGTTAGAATGGATACGATAGATGATTGAATATCTTCAAAATCTTGAATGGTACGTATATTTTCTTGCCGGGGCAATCAGCGTTACGATATTCTTCTTAATGTTAAAATGGATTGCTTATAAACTTAAAGGTTTGGCAGTAGCCTTGAAAATAATCTTTTTCTTGGCATTATTAACCGCAGTTATTGCTTATTTTGCAACAAAATAGAGAAAATCTCTCTTTAATGACAATTAAGTGTTTAATTTTATTCGAAATGCATATATAATATAAATATAATAAAAGGAGGCAGTATATGGCATTGAAAAGACCTACGCCTGTTGGGGCGGTCCGGCGCTTAAAAGATTCTCGCAAACCGGTATCAACAAAATCGTCTCGCGAAATAACAAGAACAAGAGACCTTGAAAAAGTAGAAAGAAAAAGAGCTCTTGATTCTCGTAAAACGGTGAAACCAAGAACTCTTGCAGACTCGGAAAGAAAAAGAGCTCTTGATTCTCGAGAAGCTTCGCTTGAACGTCGTTGGCAACGTTTGTTGAAAGAAAAACGCGCGCTTCGCGACGGTGCATTTGAAATCACGGAAGAAAACTTCCGCGCGCTTGTAAAAGAAGCTCTGCTCGAGGCTCTTCAAGAAATGGGTGCAGTTGTTGAAACTGAAGAAGAACAACCTGTAACCGAAGAAGTGCTTGAAGAAGAAAAAGTCGAAAAAGAAGATTTTGAAGACAATCCTGGGGACGAGGAAAAAGAATTCGAAGATTTTGAAGAAGAACCTGAAGAAGAACCTGAAGAAGAACCTGAAGAAGAATTAGAAGGTGAAGCTGAAGACGAAGTTGGATTAACCGAACTCTTAAAAGACCCTCGTAAGAAGGAAGCGCTCAAAGAATTACTCGATCGGCGCCCGCGTGAAATTAAGGGAAAAGATAACGCAGCGGCTTTATTTACAAACCGTTATGATATCGAAAGCCCCGCCGCGGTTGAAGAAGCACCAAAAATTAGAAATAGATATGAATAATATCGAAAGAAAGGAAGAAAATAGATTATGGCTAAAATTCTAGGAACCAGAATTCCAGCATTTAGAGCGGGTTATTTAATTAGCACGTTCAATCGGATTTCACGGGGCACACCTGAGCAAGACGCACTTGTTTATGGGTCACTCGTCAAATTCGGATCCGCCACTGGTCGTTACGAGGCTCTCGACGGCAGTGAAACAAGCGGCGACGTATTAGCCGGTATCGTCGTTCACGATATGACTCATATCGAATATACCGGAAACAACACCAGCATCGCCCCTGGTAAATTCGGCGATATATTAGTAGAAGGGGACATTGCGGTTCCTGTATCAGCTGACGTCAGCGATTTAACAGGAATTGTTGAAGGCGGAAAAGTCTTCATCGGAAGCGACGGCAAGGTCGCAACGCAAACCGGGACACTTAAAGAAATTGAATCATTAAGATTCTTAGGTATCACGGAAACAGTTGACGGCGTCAACTTAACTGCGGTTCGCAAGAGAATGTTCTAAGGAGGATAAAGTATGTTAAAAAAAGCACATGACAATCGCCCAGCATTCGCTCATTATAATTCAGGTAAATATTCAGTTAAAAGTATGTTCCCTGAACGCTATCGTTTAATGACAAGCGCTCAACGCAAGGCACACGACGCTAGTTTCACTTTTTTATCAAATAATCTTGCCAAAATTGATAAAGAGATTTATAAACCTTTACTAAATATTACTTATGTCGAAGACGCCAAAGGCTGTATCGAAGTTGGTAATGAATTAGTAGATGCGGTTGAATTCTACTCCAGTGACTACACTGGGTTAGCTGATACCGTTAATAACATCTTCGGGGCAAAGGGAGATATTATCCCACGCGTCACCGGAGGTTTAATCCAAGGTCGCTTACCTGTATATAACTTCGAACTCGCTTATGAATTTAAATTCGTCGAGTTAGAAAAATTAGCAGGTAAAAATACCCCATTCGCTATTGAACAAGTTTATATTGACATGGTTAACGCGGGTTGGGATTTATTTGTTAATAGAATGTTCTACACCGGCATCGGCGGTGAAGGTGGTTTATTAAATCATAGCGCCGTTAAAGTTTATACCTTACCAGGTGTTACGAGCGCGACTATTCATACTGTTGATGACGCAGTCTTAATTGCCGCGTTCAACACGATGATTAAAAACCATCTCGTAGCAACAAACTATAACATCAATACCTTACCGGATCGGGTTATCGTTCCAACAGCTATTGCAGAAACATTAGCAAACCGTGTCTCACCGATGTACACTGATTACCTTATCAACTTCTTAAGCACGCACAATTTAGCGACAGCAACAGCGCGCGCAAACGGAATTGAAGGGCATCGGTTAGAAATCGTTGGTCGGGCACAAGCTGATGACTTAGGTGTCGCAGACAAAGGACGTTTAACACTTTACAAACGTGATATTAAGTTCTTAAAACTTCATATTCCATTTGACTTTAAATCGTTCCATACCGCACCTGATATGACATCAATGGCTTACGTCACTTTATTCGTTGGTCAAGTTGCACAAGTTCAACTTCCTTATAACGAAAGCAGTGACACGCACGGAGCAGTTTCTTATTACGACCTCGCCTCCTAATTAGAATTGATTAAATATTAACCAAAAAGATCTCTTCGGAGATCTTTTTTTTTGCCATATATATAAAAGAGCAAAAAATCAAATATCGCTTGACTTATATATACTTATAGTGTATAATAAATATATATAAAAGTATTAAAGGTTTTGCCTGATTTATTAATGACGAAGGAGGAACAGTTTATGTCATTACGAATTAGCGCCGAACGCACTTTTACGGTCATGAAAGAATTAAATTACCGTGACAACAGTTTAAATCCGGATACGGCGCGCAGCAGCGACGGTAATTATACCCGGGTGGCAGTTTTGGATCCGGTTATGATCACTTTTCGCAAGGGGTTACACGAGTATACCGATAAGGACTTGCTTAACAATTTCGCAGGTGAGCCAATCGAAAGTATTTTAGAGTGGCCAACAGTAAGAGCCTTTATCCGGCGCGGGATTATTATTGTCGCTACCGGTATTTTAGGAGCCGATGAAGAACCTGTGGTAAAAACGAAAGTTAAGAAACCAGTTAAGTTTCAACCTGCCCCTGAAGAAAAAGAAGCCTAAAAGCGCGCCCCGGGACAAAAATAACTCCCGGGGCTTACTTTTACGGTGGTTATTCTTTTTTATCACCACGAATTATATTATAATATATATATAGGAGGTTTATATGTATAACAATAATCGTTACCCTTTCCCGAAAGTTATCCGCCCGCGCGTTAGTCGTAAAAATCCGCAGTTCACGCTTCGGCAGTTTACTTTATTTATACCAGCGATGAAACAATTTGTAGAAACTGAGCGGGGTCGAGAAGTTTTCGATATTTATAAACCGATCGCTAATAGCAAAGTTTTCCATTCAATGATGGGAGACGAATGGCAAATGGCTATGGCCTTATGTATTGCACATTATATTTCTCTATGGGCACAGAATGCGACGCTTGCTGAACGCGGCGCAGGTGCCACGATTTCCGCGGTTGCTGCTTTAGGCCAACCTAAAGGTTTATTAACCAGCCTCTCAGTAGGTGAAGTGAGTAAATCTTATGATTTCTCGCATACGATGCATGAGAAAGGTATTGATACTATTTTTTGGAACCAGACCGAATATGGGAGACAATTTTATGCTATTTGGGCCCCGAAACAACCACTTGGAATTGGTTTAGTAGGAGGCTAATATGAACAACGATTATATTGATTATCGTGACCCAGAAATATATGGTAAGCTCGATGATGTGATCGAGGCTTTTTCTTATGACTTTTGGGTTTTTGTTAAATCACCGAAAGGATTAAACCCGGAAGGAGCGATGACATATAATCGTCGTAAGTATAAAATAAGAGGTTCGCTACAAGCGTGGAAAAAGACTTATAGATACGGCGAAGGCGAGAACGCTAATACCAGTGTGCGCACTGGGAAGTTCTATTGTAAGTATAATGTTAAATTAAACGTAGGTGATATTATACAAAAACACGATATGCATTTCCGGGTAACCGAAGTAGAAGATTATGATTACGGTGGTGTTCGGCAGTATATCATCGAGCGCTTGGGTTACGAGGAAATTATTACATATAATTTTGATGAATATGTTGAGGAGCGATTTGACGATCAAGTATGATTACTATAAGTATATTAAGACAAATTATGCGACAATTATTATGGAAAATTGTTGATCAAGAAAAAATTGAATATGATGATATTCGTTATTTAAAGGCTGATGCAGGTCAATTTCCGATGCGTATTACCAAAAACAAGATAGGTAACAAAGAAGAAATTAAAACAGTTCCTTATATACCAGAAAGCGATAATTTTATTTTATTTGATGTCGTACCTAAAGAAAATGTGGCCTACGAGAGCGATGAGAAGGGTTCTTCATCAATGTGGTCTTTTGACTTGGTTGTTAATCTTTACGGGCGCGATAGCGATTCTTTTGTTCAATTCATGATTGTTTATTTACAACATTATGAAGTAACCAAATGGCTAAATGAACAACTCATAAGCGTATTTAAATTACCTGATGAAATTAATGTAGTTGATGGTTTTGAAAACCAACAGTGGTGGATGAGGAGACGTTTTATTATTAATCTTAATATTGCTCAGTCGGTTGATTTTAAAGAAAAGGACAAATTGATTCAAATTGATGGAGTTAATATAAATATCGAAGAAGGGTTAAATAAGTAATGTCATATTGTAAGCGGAAATCCAATGCGGTAACGCTTGATCCAAATAGCGCAACCCTTGTCAACGGATCGAGGGTATTTTCTCACTACTGGTGCGAGCCAGATACTGTTTTTCCTCTCGGTTCTGGTACTTTTGCGTCTTATGATTTACCTCCTGGTCATGCGAAATTAAATACCGGGGACGCTATCGTAGGGTGGCGAATTGGAGCGGGCCCTTATGCTTTTACTCCTTACACGCAGTTGGCGTGGTCTCAGATGGAGGCTGGTAATCCTATTAATTTTAGCATAGCTTCAGGAAATAGCTCTCATTTAGATAAGTCTAAAATAGATCAGTTATTAAGAACCAATAACAGCATATATCCTATTTTTAATAGTACTCGTTTTGGTATTTCTTTTGATTTGGACGGCGGTGTATGGACCGGGGCCGCGCCTTCTGGTATTACGTACGCCTTCGGTGCCGCCCCTACGTTCAATCCTGGGGTAGGTAGGTGGAAAAATGGGTACGCTACCAACGGGTGGCAAGTGCGTCGAGGTATTCTAGATTTTGTGGATATCGTGGATTATAATTTGCCTCCATACATTGCCGGTCCCCTTACATTAACAGCTCTCTGGGAGCCGATTGTTTATAATATTACTTATATTATGAACGGAGGTTCAGGTTGTAGTAATACTACTTATACGGTTGAAACCGAAACGTTTAATCTATGTACGAGCGCTTCTCGCACTGGTTACACTTTTGGGGGTTGGTATAAAGAGGCCGCTCTCATAAACAAAGTTACCGAGGTACCCAAAGGAAGTACTAATCATAAAACTTTTTATGCGAAATGGCATGCGCTTAATTATAATATTACTTATTATTTAAACGGTGGCACAAATAATAGTAATAATAAAACATCTTATACCATTGAAACCGAAACATTTAATTTGCTTAACCCTTCACGTGAAAATTATGATTTTGCAGGGTGGTATGATAATGCTAATTTTACTGGTAACCCTATTACTCAAATTGTTCAGGGTAGTACTGGTCACCGGTCTTTTTATGCAAAATGGGTACCGACAGTTTATACTATTTCTTACGTAGATGGTGGCGGATGCGCTGAACATGCTTACACGGTTGAATCGGGTGAAACGACGTTGTGTACAAGTGCCACGAGATCTGGTTATACTTTTAAAGGTTGGTATGACAATCCCAGTTTTAATGGGAGCTCCACAACGCAAATACCAGCAGGCAGTGCAGGTAATAAAACCTTTTATGCGAAGTGGGAAGCAATTAATTATAGTATTACTTATTATTTGGACGGTGGCTCCAGCAATCCAGATAACCCTGTTACTTATAACATTGAAACAAATACTTTTGATTTATTTCCTTCATCAAAAATGGGATATAATTTCGATGGCTGGTATGCCAATAGCAACTTCAGCGGCGACCCAGTGGCGCAAATTGTTAAAGGAAGTACTGGTAATAAAACTTTTTATGCAAAATGGGAAATAATCACTTATAATATTACTTATGATTTAAAAGGAGGCTTAGGCTGTAGTAACCGTACTTATACAATTGAATCTGAAACGATTACCCTGTGCGTACCGACGAAAACCGGTTATGCTTTTGATGGCTGGTATGATGTTAATAATAAAGTCACTAATATTCCAGCAGGTAGTATTGGGGATCGTTCATATTATGCAAAATGGAATATAATCAATTATAATATTACGTATAACATGAACGGGGGTTCGGGTTGTAATAATACCATTTATACGGTTGAGTCCGGGTTAGTTAACCTGTGCACGAATGTGTCTCGTATAGGATATACTTTTAAAGGTTGGTATGACAATGCCAGTTTTAACGGGAACCCTATAATACAAATACCAGCAGGTAGTGTAGGTAATAAAATCTTTTATGCGAAGTGGGAAATAATTACTTATAACATTGCTTATAATTTAAATGGCGGTTCCAGCCATCCAGATAACCTTGCCACTTATAACATTGAAACAAATACTTTTAATTTACTTCCTTCATCAAAGGTGGGATATAATTTCGATGGTTGGTATGATAGTAACAATAATAAGGTAACACAAATAACCAAAGGCAGCGTGGGGGATATAACGTTATCAGCGCGCTGGTCCCTCGTAACTTATAATATAACTTATAACATGAGCGGGGGTTTGGGTTGTAGTAACCGCACTTATACAATTGAATCTGAAACGGTTGTTTTGTGCACAACTATTGAAAAAACCGGTTACACTTTCGATGGTTGGTATACCAATAGCAACTTCAGCGGTGGTATAGTAACAGAAATTAGTAAAGGAAGTACTGGTAACAAAACTTTTTATGCAAAATGGGGCGCGGTTACTTATGATATCACCTATCACTTGGGAGGAGGTACCAACCACGGATCTAATCCCCTTAATTACACGATTGAACAAGTACCTATTACTTTACAAAATGCTTCGCGTGCAGGGTATTCTTTTGAGGGCTGGTATAAAGAAGAGAGCTTCATAAATAAAGTTACAAATATTCCTGCAGGTAGCACGGGTAATAAAACCTTTTATGCGAAGTGGTCAGTTGTCGATTATAACATTATTTATTATTTAAACGGTGGTACTAATCCCTCTTCTAATAAAGACGGGTACACGGTTGAACAATTACCTTCCACGTTACACGACGCCTCGCGCCCGGGGTATGCTTTTAAAGGTTGGTATGATAATGTTAGTTTTAATGGGAACCCTATAACACAAATACCAGCAGGTAGTACGGGTAATAAAATCTTTTATGCGAAGTGGGAAATAATTACTTACAATGTCACCTATAATATGAACGAGGGTAACGGTTGTAGTGACCGTACTTATACAGTTGAGACGCCGACGTTTAATTTATGTACAAGCGTTTCTCGTACAGGGTACTGGTTTAAGGGCTGGTATGACAATGCCGGTTTTAACGGGAACCCTGTTACACAGGTTCTCAAAGGCAGCACGGGCAATAAAATCTTTTATGCGAAGTGGCAAAAGCGTGCCGCGCGCGTGGTGCTGTATAATAAATATATTCAATATAAAACCGGCAAGGTTCATGAAGTTAATGTTAATCCTAACCCTACCAAACTGTTTGAGTATGATGAAGATATAATCATTAATTTAAGTAACATGGCTCTTCTTGATAAGAAAAAAGGTTCTATTTGGTCTTACCGATTTATCGGGTGGACAAAAGACGGGACTCGTTATACCGACGATGCTTATAATACACCCTCATATTCTTATATCGAAGGAAATAATAATATTACTCACGGTTTAGGTAAAATGGGATCCTTGCCCAACGCCGTTGATGGCACAATAAATAACGAAGTATATTATGCTGTATGGGAACGGTATAAGAGCGGCATAAAGAAAAACAATAAGGACCTGGTTATATATAAAGGTGATACTAAATTAAAGAAAATAACAAAAGGATCAGTTATTATTTGGGAAAAACCTAAATAATGATGAATTTTTACTAAAAATAGTATATAATAATAATAATAAAGAGAAGAGGTATAAATTATGAAATATGTATATGAAGCAAAGTTATCTGAGCATATCGCACGCGATAATATCGGCCAACTTATTTGTACTGATGTTCCTATCGCACGCAGTGGATCCCAGGACTATTTAGAAGATGAAATCAATGGTAACGGGTCTACCCGTATTATTAAATTACAACGGCCGTGGCAAGTGGTTAAAGAATCCGCTCCTTCATTTGAAGGTAAGCCCTTTATTAAGGGCCACCCTGCAGATGATGTTACGGTTGAAAATATTAAAGCTTTACAAGGAGGGCACGTACAAAACGTGCGCGCTGATGATGAAAAAGAAATGTTAATAGCGGATATCGTTGTTAGTGATCCGAAAATGATTGAATTAATCGAAACCAAAAAAATGCGTGATATCTCGTGCGGTTATTTTTATTCCGCAGAAGGCCACGTTGTTACTAAAATTGTCGGTGAGCACGTTGCACTTGTTGAAGAAGGTCGCGCGGGCAATACGCGGATTTTGGACGCTTTGCGCCAACGATTTGATACTTTTTTAACAGAAATGCCTGTTACAGAAGCAAAAGTCGGTGACTGGTTATATTTAACGAATGCTGATGGCGACTATAGTTTTGTAGAAGTTATTAAAATCATCAAGCGCGGTACGCAGCGATTATTATTAATTACTGATCATATTTCAAAATCTGTTGCTTTCACTTTTGATGAAAATGACGTCGTAAAGGGTTTGATTCGCGATATTGTAGAAGTTGAATATAAAGATCCTACCGAGGAAGAAATAAAAAAAGAAATCAGCCAAAAACTCGGTGATACCGATCGCAAAATTAGACGGCTTGCTCTAAATAAAGAAAAATATGATCGGTTTAAAAAAGCTTTCGATTATCGTTATGATTTTACTACTGATCAAGAATATAATAAACCTTCAATTGCGCAGTTGAACAAATGGCTACGACACGAGGATAAAAAAGTGGCTGACCGCGAAAAGGTCTCGCTTTACAATTATGGTATTTTTAATAAGGATGACGAACTCGTAGCATATGTCGCAATCGACCGGAATATGGAAAAGGGTACTGTTATCCAACGCTCGCTCGCTGCTGTTTTTACAAGCGACAACTGGGAAGAGATTTTAGAGAAGAGTTATATTAGAAGTTTAAAGAAGGAGATTGCTAACTTCGGTTACATTAAAGCACTTCATAATAAAACATGGCTAAATTAATTAGAAAAGGAGGATCAGCATGCAAAAGGTAATTTTTCGTGCACAAGGTAATGGTTCATTATCTCGTCCATTTATATTAGAAGTAGACCATCAGTTTGATAAGAACTCGCCTTTTATGGTGGAAATAGAAGCAAATTATGAAGGGTTCGAACGAGTTAATAATTATTTTGCTTTTTCAAATAACAGCGAAGTAATGTTATTAAGTTATTTGAAATTAGTTGATAACCATTATATCGAACACGAAACCGAACACGCGCTCGCGCGCACTTTTATCGCCACGGATAAAAACCACGTCGTTGATGGGCCTTTTGTCGTAAGTGTCTATAACGGTATAACCTATTTGTCAAAAATGCAGCTCCACGACGGTTTCAAAGTTGTAAACAGCGAATTCATAAAAATACCAGAGGTCGCTTCCTTACAAGAATGGGCAGATAAAATAAATAAAGGTATCGGTATATATATTATTGGCGACTTAACCGGGGGAATTGTTTATTATACCCGCGGCGAAGTACGTAATTTTTTATCCGGCCCGGTGATCGTTGAAGTAATAGCGATCGATGAACACTCCGAGCCCGGTAAAAGTTATCAATATATTCGTGTGCTTGATGCGCATGGTAATGAAGCTATCGGTTATTTTGATGTTGTGGGATTAAGTGATTTCGTGGAAACCGCAAGCGATCCGTTAGTCGCTGCCGTTGATTATATACTACCTATAGTTAAAAGAGAAATTATAGATGGTGGGGCAGTTGCGCCGTACGCTGAAGAAAGCGGTAAAACAACCCGCGATGATCTTGATCGTAAAATAAGTGATACTTATCATGTTAAAAAAGAAGATTTAATAATTGAGGCAGCATCTCCCAATACTCCCTCGCCACAGATACGCATGCGCGCTCACGGTGAGACCGAGGTTGAAGAATATAATATTCAAGCTTTAACAGACGGTTCTTTAAAGATTGAAAAAACTGATTTGAACCAAGCCCCGTTTGTAATTAAAAGTGACGGGACAGTAGAAATTGAAAAATTAGAGAGCCCGAGTTTTGATACTAAAGTTGATAAACCCGCGGGATCACCTAATAATTATTTTAGCGAAAGCAACGAGTATTTACCGCTCCAGCGCTTTGCACGCGTGCGTTATCAATCAACTTCAGGTTGGGCGAAAGTTGCAGAAGTCACTTTGCCAGCAAGTGCCGACGAACGCAAGAGTGCAATCTTTTTTATAAACTGTGAAAACAATACTTCTACGACAAGTGAAAGTTGGTTCGGTATTCTAGAATGGAATATTCACGAGGCCCCTGCATCAAACAGTATTAAATGGTTAGTTACTTACGGGTTCGGTGAAAATAATTTTAATATACGTTACCACTCGGATACTAACACGTTATCCTTTTTTGTCTTGCCATCCGTCGGTAATATGAATTTATGGTTAGCGAGTGAGAGCACGAATGGGTACGTAACGTCCGATATTGTTTTGTTCGACGCTACCGATAGCACATCAAGAACAGGTTTATCTGTGGCTGCTAAAGCAGATTACTTAACGCACGCGGGGCACGTGCGTAACACGCGCAAAGTTGCCGACATTGTGTTAAGCGGGGACATAAGTAAGGAGGCATTAATCAATGCGCTCAAAGCGAGTGATCCGAGCGATACTGATAAATTGACGACAGTAGGGATTGTTGCTGATATGTTTGCGGAACTAGTAAACGGCGCGCCTGCCGCGCTCGATACTTTACAAGAGTTAGCCCAAGCGTTAAATGATGACCCGAACTTTGCAACGACGATGAGTAATTTAATCGGCACAAAGTTATCTAAAGTAGACGCTCAAAATACATATGAAACTATTGTAAATAGTGATAATAAATTAGCATTAAAAGCTGATAAAACTTATATAGATGCAGAGCTTTCGCTAAAAGAAAATATCGTTGATAATGATAATAAATTGGCACTAAAAGCCGATGATATTATTATGGAAAACCTTATTGAAGACGGGGCATTTACGCAAGGAACGACGCACTGGATGCCTTTATATAATAATACTATTGAAACAACAGCGGAAGGATTATTAGTAACAGGTTCTGGAGAAAACGAAGGACTGACCATACAAACCAGAACAGCAGTGCTCTTTTCAACCTCACCAAATGACTTGTATTACAGATTTTTCAAAGCAAAGGTTTTAGATGATGGGGCAACCAGACTTTTCTTAAGAAATTTTGGAACATCTACTTCAGACCTCGCAGTTAATGACCCTATAAAAGATACCTGGTATAGTCTTAGTGATATTGTTACGAAAACAGAATATGTTAATAACCGCACATTTATTAATGCACGGTGGGCAAATGCAGAAGAGGCGTTAAACAAAAGATTTGTAGTCAATACTACCATGACACTTAACCTTACTGAAACTTTCGGTGCAGGTAATGAGCCCACCAAAGAACAAATGGATGCATTACTTAATAGTGAACCCTTTTTTGAGCATAAACAACTTAAATTAGATGAGTTAATTAAACAAAAGGCAAATACTTTTACACTCAGGAACTTAGTCCCGAACGGTGATTTATTGACAGCAAAACCAAGTCCGAACGAAAATCAAGCGTTAGGATTTACTTATACAAACTTAACCGATATTACTTTAAGTGGCGGAATTGCTAAATTCACAGCAACCGCGCAGTATGCCAGAATTCTGTTAAGTAATCCGACTAATATTTTTAACTCAAACGATGTTTTTTATAATTTCGCGAGATTTAAATCATCAAGAACCAATGTCACCATTTCAACTCCTATCGGAGCTGGTATTAGTCATTCTGGTTCTGGTAATTTTGAGTTTTTATCTACTTGTGGTAAATTTGTGAATATTTACACAATTGCTCAAATAACTGATAGAAACACGGGCGATTGGACTGAAGTTGAGGCTGATTATATTGGGGCAATTAACCTTACTGAAACCTTTGGGGCCGGCAACGAACCAAGCCAAGGAGTAATGGACTTACTTATTAATCGTTATGGATATTTTCAAGAATTAACCCTAAATCTAAAAGACATTTTCAGCTTAATACAAGCCCGCGGACAACGCTATATACCTACCCTATCAAACGGGGCAACTTCCAATAATGTGTTCTTTACAAAAGACCAAAACGGATTCGTTGATATAAGCGGACAAATAACGGTTGATCTGGGAGATAATCCATCTATTACTGCATTTAATCTACCATCTAATTATAGACTCGCACTTGCTGGTTTATTCCCTGGTATGCTTGGTAATGGAACTCATATTCAAGTCTATGTTGGTAGTAATGGTGATATTGTATTCTACAACAGCGGGACGATTCATATATCCATAAGGTATCCCGCAGCATAATTAAAGGAGAAAAGGATAATGACACTTTTACGAATTATTGACAAGCACACAAAACTGTTCTTGAGAGACGATTTTGTCTTTGATGAAGAAACTGAAATTGGTTTAGACGTTGAACCAAGTCAAGGTCTATTTAAGCCTAAATGGGATGAAGAAAATGAAATGTGGGCAGAAAGCGAGACGTAGATTATGAGTATGAAAAATAAATGTTTTGGAACGGACCAATAACTCCGCCGCCCGTGAGTAGTGTTCAAATTGCAATTAGATTTTTAGACAAAACAGGCAACTATAGAATATTTAGAAAGAGGTAATTAATATGGAATTAGGAAAACAAGCATGGCTTTATAATCAAATAATACGAAAAATGAACAACGAAGAAGCTTATTATTTAAGCGGTTGGTTAAACGTTTGGCTCGACGGGATATCGCTCGAAGATAGCTTATCTATGTTCGGTGATAAAAAATCATATGACGAAATAAGAGAACTCTATTTAGAAGTGTTCGAAGAATATTATATTGACGGCTGGTATCCATTCAGTGACCTGACGCGCGAGGAAATCAAAATCATTCAAAAAACGCTCGCCGAATTCGACAATGAAGCAATACTCGTGCGCCACGGGAATTTATTATTAACCAGCGAGGCACATTTAACTAATACAAAAGGAATACTTATAAGTATTCCTGATTTAACGTTTGAAGAATTAACTAATTATTTAGCTGACTACAATGTTTTTTACGAACGCCGGCGTGGTAATAAATATTTTTTACAAGGTGAGGACGCGCACTACGCGTTAGTAGAACTCATCGCGGACGGGTTTATCGCCCGTGACGCAATCGGTGAATTCGGTAAATAAATGATTATTTATTAATATAAATAGCTAGTCCTCCTGTATAAGGTGAAAATACGCGGCCTGATAAATCTTCGTCTTCGGCTAAGAGATCGGTCACGTATTTTTTTGGTAATCTAAAGCGTCTGCCCGAATCTTCGCAAATAAAACTTGTCGATATTTTTTTATTTTCTAAACTCGCAGTCGGTGATTGGATTGGTAAATAATTTATTACAAATAATTTTTCTAAATATTCTTCTCCAAACTTTTCTTTTAATTCTTCAAGCAATTTTTCAAACCACGTTTTAAATGCTTCGTCCTGTAATTCTAAAACCGCCGGGGTTTCAACTTTAAAATGTGCTTTCGTCGAGCGTGCGAAAAGATGATGATCCAAACAAGCATTTAAAAATACCTTCTTGTGCCGCCCGTTTCGGGAAACATCATTCACGTTGTTTACGAAGTGATAAAGGTGGATCATTTCGTGAAACAAAGTGACAGTGGCTTGTAAAATGCTGTCAATGTGGATCGGTGAAAGGTTAATTTCATGGTATAAATCATCAAACCGCCGCCAACGGTTAGCACCGAAATGCCCATAACTTTTTTTCTGTGGCGAAAAAGTAATACAAACCGGTGGTAATTTTTTGTCAAAAAAGTTGTCATTAATACTTTTAGCAATATATTCTGCGGCTTGTTTGTCATCAAATAATAAATCTCTCATAATTAATCTCCTTCTTTCTATATATTAATTATATATAATAAGTCATCAAAGGTCAAGCAATATAGTTATAATTTTATTTATACCACAAAATAAGTTGTTGTTAGATTGTTTATCATACCTTATTAGCGCGCAATACTCGCTTTTATAAAGGATTTATTTTAAAACTGTATAAATACTTACCGCGAGGGAAATTATCTGTTAAACGCGCTTTTTGTAAGGTCCGGATTTTTTATATTTTTTAAGCGGTTTATAATTTTTTATATAAAAATCAAGATGCACCTCTATCCACGCGTTAACATCTTTTATTTCTTCATCCGCAAGTTTATATCTAAGTGCTAAATAGTTGCGAAAACGGTATTGTAAAGTATTCCATTTTTTAAGATTTTCTGGCGAAAGTTGTTCCACCAGTCTATTCCGCATGTTTTTCATTATATTCTTTTTCCGTTAAAGGAACCTTTCGACTATTTATTTCACCTCTTATATATAATTCTACCCATGTTTCTAAATATTCTTGATAGTTCATCATACTACCTCCTAATTCTATTATATATAATATCTTCAAAAAAGTCAAGTTTATTATGGTAAAAGGTTTTGTTTTTTGTTATCAGGTATACTATAATATATGTATGAAGATAATAATTAAATTAACCAAAAAACGTTTACTGGACGATCGGCGTTGGAACGATCGTAATTTTGACCTCAGTAATCTGTTCGCTCTTTTGCGATTAGCACGTGAACAAAAGTATCATTTAAAAAAATATCGCGACGCTTATGTGATTTTTGCTAATAATAAACAAGTTGCGGCGCTTGATGTTTTTGGAAATATCTCCGTTGATGATGCTTTATATTCGGCGTACAAACAAAAATATAAAACACAGCGCGATTTATTTAATCAACTAAAAGCAGAATATAATGACGAAAACGCGGTGGAAGCGCACTGGGCGCCAGAAATAGTAAATGAATTTTTCACACGGCGAGGCTCAGAAGAGCATTCACGTCACACGCGTGAGGCGCGCAATAAAGCGCTCGCGGGATCCGCAGAAATGTTCCGTAAAGAAATCGGTAATAAACCTATTCGTGCCGCGAACGGCGAAATGTATACCGCGGAAGATTTTGCCGCTTATTTGCAGAATATTTATAGTAATTATCATATTTTCGATAAATGGTGGAAAAAAATTACCGAGTGGTATATCAATAAAACCTTACGCGAAGATAACATCGCTTTTATTCAAGATTTTATAAGATCGGTAGAATTGTTGGCCCAGGCTCATTACGATGAATATGACGAAAACTTCAACGGTCTCAGCCCGCGTGAGATTATCGACTTGTTTAAGGTTGAGGCAAAAGAAATCAGCCTACGTGAACGTAAAGCCGCACAAAAAGTTGAACGGCGAGAAACTGATTACGAGATTATTCCTATACGGTCGCAGGAGGAAGCGCGAAAATGGCGCCAATATACCAGCTGGTGCGTAACTAGCGGTAGTTATAATAGTTATGTAGAAGTAGGGAACCTGAATAAAGCCGATTTGTTTTATTTCATGGCCAAAAAAGGTTTTGAAGATGTGCCACGCAAACGCGGTCCAGGTGCACCGAAAGATGAATATGGTTTGTCCCTTATTGCGATTTCAGTAAAACCTGATGGCAGTTTAAATACTGCTACCACGCGGTGGAATCACGACTGCGGCGGAAATGACCGGTCTTTAACAGTTGCCGAAATAAGTGAGTTAGCCGGCGGTGATTTTTATTCAATCTTTAAACCTTTATCGTCGAAAGAAGATATAGATAAGAGTATTATATCGCATGCGACCCTTATTAAGAAGGGACGTAGCGGTAAAAATCGGCTTATTGAATACAAAGACAAAATACATATCGCAAGCGGCAACGAGATATTAAGAGACCGTTATGAAGATATTTACAATTTATTTATAATTAAAGAAAATAAAAATGGTTATACCTTAGCAACCCACGGTGAAGAATGGGTTATACTTGATCCTGATTTCGAAGTATCAATTTGTAGTAATCGTATCGATACTCAAAATTACGCCCGCAAACATGGTATAAGTTTTAAAGAATAATGCAATCGTATTAGGTATAATTTTAATAAAAAATCGTGTTTAAACACGATTTTTTTAGATATATAGAATTAAATAAAATTATAATCTTCTATTTTGATCAAGAATTCTAAACTCGCCGGTGCCTTTATAAAAATATACTGCTGCACGCAGGCATGCCACAAACCCCTCGCGCGTTGCCAGGCGCTCAATTCCGTCTTTGAGCGCGTTTTTATCATATGCACAAATTGCGAGGTCGCGTTTAAACTCGACACACTCTTTTGCCCACTTAATATTAGCGGCGCCGATGCCTAATTGTATCTGCGTCATTTTCTGCGATAACGCCCGATCATCGCTATAATTTATCAACCCGCGTACTTTTCCCATAAACGCGTTATACAGCACTTGTTCTTCGCTTGCATCGATTATCGCGCGCACGTCCTCTGTTAGCTCTCTAAGGCGCGTTATTGCGTCGAATTCCGTAGCATAAAAAGTTTCTTCTTCTAAAACCCAAAGCGAGTCGCTCGGGGCATCATATGTAAACTTTAAAAACTTGTATAATTGCCCCTCGCGCGTTACCGCGGCATTAACACGACTGGTGAATGGTTTACGTTCTAAAACGTTATATTTACTCATAGCCGAAGCAAATATACCAAAGTATTTTTCTTCAAACGCATGAATAACAAGTTGTGAAAAAGCATCAACAATATCGTCATTACTAACCATCGGGAATGACAAGAGCCGATCTTTCAACATCTTTAAGTTAGGCGAAAGTTCATTAACTTCGTTTAACAAGAAGTAAACGTTTTTTGAAACCATCCGCGACACCGCAATTTCCAAGCGCTGGCCCTTACTATTAGATTTCGGATCATACGCAATGAGCCCGGGTATAATGCTCTGCAGACGCTGAATAATTATTTCCCCATTCGCCTTCGATTCGACAATCTGCGTCAACATCGGCGTCGTATCGGTTAAGTTTTTAACCCACCGCTCCGAAGCATTATATGCCATGCGCTGTTCAAAACAATCAACAATTAATAATTTATGATCTTTATAATAGGCGAGCACCGAGCCGAGCATGTCCGACGTTTCTTTATCTTTAATAGGAAAGTCGTGCGACGCGTAAATAAACTCTGGTTCTTCCATTATATCGCCGGCTTCGTAAATGTTTAAATAATTAAAATCATCTTCTTTCAAATACGCCGATTCTTTTGAAGGTTCTTGCAAATACTGCGTACGGAAAATACTTTCATTATTAATACTCCGGCGCAAATTGCTGTAATCACCGAAACGCTCCGGCCACAGCGGATCCCCTTCATTAAACACTTGATATGAGCCATCAACAGGGGAAACATATATGGTGTTTTCCTTCATGATGGCAGGAATTACGACGAAATTAAAATCTTCCGGTTGCGTATCTGCAAAATAACCGGTAGGATCATTCGTCGCGAGCCGTTGCTGAATATTAATAATCACGCCGGTTGATTTCGGGTTATTAAGCCGCGACGGTAACGTGTGCTGTAAAAACGCCATTGCTGTTTTAAACGACTCTTGTTGTTTGCTCGCTTCTTCAGCATTAATTAAATCGTCTAACACGATAACGTCGCCACCGAAACCGGTCATCGTCCCCAATGGTACCGAATACATTTGTGAACCAGTATCCATTAATAAATCTGTTTTAGTATTTTCTAACAACTTTACGCGACCAAACACTTTCTTATATTTTGTCGAATTTAAAATACGCTGCCGTTTTGTGTTCATCTTACCACTCAACGCCGCAACGTGGCTGACACTTGCGACTTGAAGCCGTGCGACTGTAGTAAGCCACGTCGGCAGTTCAATGTTAAGATACATGGATTTAGTGTGCCGAGGACCGACATTAATACTTAAATGCCGTTTATTATTACGGACATTAACAATTTTATAATTAGGGTATTTTTTAATTATTTTATTCAACTCGCGCTCATAAGTTTTATCATCCAACCAGTCTTGTTTGGTTAATTCTGGTAAAAAATGTTTCGTGTGCCACATGAAAAGATCAGCATAATAACGCAATAACCAATGATCCTGCGGGGTAGATTGATCACATGTTTCCCACATATCCATGCAAAAATCATGCGGACTTTTCGTATATAGCGTTTTTAAAATTGTCGAGAGCGACGCTTTCATCGTATTAGTTCACCGTTTTATAACGCGCGAGCGCGGCAAGTTCGTCAGGTTTAAAATATGATTTAGGAATCATTCGCGTTTCGAAGAAATTGTTATAAAGGTCTAAAGCTTTCTTGCGATAACTTTCAATTTCATTATTATTTACTTCGAATATTTTGTGAGCGAAGTTAAACATTTCATAGGTAAATCCAAATGTTTCTACCAACGCTTTATAATCCATATTAAACGTATCCGTCCCGAATATTTCTGCTATTAATCCGGTATCAACCGCTTTGCGTAATAAGAGCGACGCTTCTTCGGTAAGGAAGCCGTATAGCATCATAAAACGACTGGCGCCTACAAAATAGGCTTGATTCATACCTTGCACCAGATGGTCTTTCGGCCACTGTTGGTTGACAACAATTTTATTCCATTCGCGCATTTCTTTCGCTTTAATTTCAATCGGTAATTTCACTGGGGCGCGCAAGAGCTTGTCGAGTGCGCCGCTGAAAGGGATGCTCTCAGGAAATTGATTGAAGTTTACAAATTGTGTTAAAGTAAACGATTCCAAATCAATGTTCTCGCCGTATAACTCATATAAATATTGGTCAGCAAAATGTTCAACGATCCCACCTTTTAGGGTTTGATAGAGATCAATATGTTCTTTTTCTAAAAACCCGAAAGTTCGTAATAATGTTTTACCAGGCGATGTCCACGGGTTGAGACCGCAGAGATCGACGAGCGCGTGCGATGAAATATTCGGGGCACGCATTTGACTCGTGTTTACGCGGAACGCGGTCGGTAGCATCTCGTATGAAGATTCTGCACTCATCCACCGATCATTTAATTTCCATCTTACTGTTCTTTTTAACTGCATAAAATTATTCCTCTTTTTTCTTTGTTATTTTTTTATTTGTTGTTTTTGCTTTTGTTGTTTTTGCTTTTGTTGTTTTTGCTTTTGATTTCTTTTTATCGGCAGCAAGTTTTTGTTGTAGCTCTGATGATTCTAATAAACGGGCCATATTTTTCAGCTCTTTTACGCTTAGATTTTGATATAAATCTTCCTCGTTAAGATGCTCCTGCGTCTGCGGTATTAAGGCATAAGCATCGATGAGTTTTTGCACGGCGTTCATTTGATCTTTTATCTCTACTTTCTGGTTAGGGATCATCGAATTACCGATCGCTATATTTGATATAATAATAAATAATTCAGGTTTAGTTAGCGGGCGTAATAACGGCGCAGTACTATTACCATACATAACAAATGGCTCTAATAAATACGGATACCATTTAATCATTAAATAATAATCATCGTCAATTTTTAATCCGGCAATCGCGCGGGCCAAGCTCAAAGGGTCGTTATGAAAATCTTCTTCAAGAATGTTGTAGCGCGCGAGATGATCAAGAATTTCCAGCTTGCTCATTACTTTAATATTATAAATAGCCCGTGCAAAATCGGTTTCCTTGCTCGTAAGAGTCCGAATAGGAAAACGGTTATTAATTTCATAGTAGTTGAAATATACCTCAACCTCGTCGCGGTTGATTTGCAAGTCGCCGGCTATTTCGTCACGTGCGGTGGGCGAGGGGTTAGCGAGCGAGTTTCCTGCGGGAATTACGTGCGCGTTTTCCGTGTTTTCAGTGTCTTTAGTGTGTGCCATGTTTTCTTTGTAAATCCTTTGTTTCTTATTAATATTATAATGTATTTGTTTCCTAATGTCAAGGAAAATAGGCTTTTTTAAATAAATATACAAAAACTTGTAAAATGTCAATCTATGACCTATTATAGCAATTACAATTTTTCTCTCTCTCTTTGCGATTTTCTGGGTTTATATTTGGGTGTATATTATATAAATATAATATACAACAAGCGCTGTTTTTGAAAAACAAATTTATATTATATATATAATATATATAATATAGAAAATATAAACCCAGAAAATCGCAAAGAGAGAGAGAAATATTATAAATATATATATAGAAGACTTTCAAAAATTCTTGACTTTTATTTATTTTTTGTTTTTACTTCTCACACTTTTTTCTCATTTTCTCTTAACGCTCTCGCCACTTTAGCGCTTTTCACAGCAACAAAAAAATTATCTATTATAAGCCTTGATCTTTCTTCACTTTCTATATATAATAAAGATGAGGTAAAAATTATGAGCATTATTGATTTATTTTTCGACAAAAACACTTGGGAAGCGTTCCACACACACTTAACGGATCCTGAACGCATCACCCGTGACGCTGCCGCAACCAAAACCGTCACGAACATAATTGAGGACAAAATTAAAGTTGATTTCGATTTCCCAGCACCGCGAAAAAAGATACTTAAGAAATACCGCAACGATAAACCCCGCACGGTGTTCACTTTTCCTGAGCCGTACCAGACGTATTTGAAGTTCTTAAACTGGGTGATCCTTAATAATAATATATATATAAATAAATTCAGCAGATCAGCGATCGCTTATATTCCTGGTCGGTCAGTGAATTATAATATTAAAAAAGTAAAAAAATTATTTGTGAATACCCCTCACTATTATAAGACCGACTTGAAGGATTTTTTCAACCAAATAAATCAGGAAAAATTACGGGTAGAAATAAAAGACTTTTTCGCCGGTGACGAAAAACTAATAAACTTCTTTAATGATTTAATTAACATAATCCCCGAAGGTGTGGGCGCTGGGTTACCAACCGCAGGCCTATTGGCGAATATATATTTAACCCCGCTCGATAAAAAAATGGATCACGCGAAAGTAATTTATTTCCGTTACGCCGACGACATTTTAATTATGGCTAAAAACAAAAATAAACTTTCGCGCGATATCGATTTATTTACTTCTGCGCTCAATGAGCGCGCTCTAAGAGCAAATGAAAACAAAACTGATAGTGGTATTAACGAAGTAACTTTTCTGGGTGTCACCATAAATAAGCATCATATTCGTATTAGCAGGAAAGCAGTTAAGAAGATAAAGAGTTCGATCCGACGTCGCGCGCACTGGTTCAATTATCAGTTTGATAAAATTGGTTTAAAACGAACGCGGCGGCAATTATTAAGAACATACTTGAGAGGTATAAATGACAAGTTGTATGCGACTGGTAGCGAAAGCGAGCGCGGATGGGTACGATGGTATAGCCCGCTCGTCATCGGCGCCGGTGACGATGAATTTAAAGAGATTGAATTGTATTTATTAAAGAAATGTAAAGAAGTCGGGGGTAAGATGAGTTATGACGAATTACATAAACTCGGTTACAAATCACTTGTGCGCGAACATTTTAAATTAAAAGAGGCAAAAACAAAAGAAATATCGCTTGACCTTTAATATTATTTACGGTATAATAAAATTATAAGAAAAAGAATTAAAAAAATAATTACCTTGCTTGACATATGAAAACAATTCATATATAATAAAGATATAAAGAATAAAGGAGTAAATGTTATGACCCAACTACCAGACGTGATCAGAATCACCGCGGTGCCCACAATACGTTCATCAGTCGATGAGCTCGCACTTGTTGTAAAGAAAAGAATTGCTGAATTAAGAATCGAAGAGATTGAACCCACGGAAGAAAATAAGAAATTATTAAAAGATACCCGGGCCAATTTAAATAAAGAAATTAAAGATTATGAAGAACAGCGCAAAAAAATTAAAGAGTTGCTTTTAAAGGACTATAATGTTTTTGAAGAAGAATACAAGAAAAAAATTAAAACTCTTTACGACGAAACCGATAAAACATTAAAAGAGGCTATTGATAAGATTCAGCGTGAGCAGGATCAAGAACTAAAAGATTACGCTCTCGAATACCTTAATGAGCGCTTGGCGGTTAACAACCCCGGTGTAATTGAGTTTGATCAAATTCGAATTAATTATGCGAATAAAAAACAAATTCGGTTATCAATTGATAACTACATCGATGATATCCTCAAGAGTTTAAATATAATCAAAACTTACGGTGAAAACGAAGGGCGTTTATATGCAATTTGGTTACGCACTAATTTTAATTTGGTCGAGGCCATTACACAACTAAATAATGATATTGCTGTTGAAAAACAATTAGCACGAGAAATTAAAGAACGCGAAGCGCGCGAAGCACTTGCGCGTGAAATGTATAAAGTAGAAGAAATTACAACGCCCGAAGAAGTAGAAGAAGCAGAAGAAGATTTTGTTATCGAGGTCGAAGAATTGTCTCATTATTCATTGACCGTCAAAGCGACTCCTTCGCAGCTTGAAAAATTATTAGAATTTCTTTTAATCAATGATTATGATTATGATTTGGAGTAAGAAATGATTAAAGTTATTGGTTCAAGTTCCGCGGGTAACGCAGTATTATATGATGAAGGTAAGATAATGGTTGATTGTGGACTGCCTTTTAAAACATTACAACCGTACCTGGATAAAGTGAAGCTCGTATTACTCACACATATTCACGGCGATCATTTCGCTCCGTCGACGATCGCTACAATATGCGCGTTATATCCAAAAATTACATGGATGGTACCGAATTATATGAAAAAAGAATTTTTAGCGCTTAAAAGGCCTCATACGCGCGTTATAATAACGAAAACGAGCAAAGAATATGTCGCCGGTCCGTATCTAATCAAAGTATTACCATTATTCCACGATGTGCCAAACGTCGGTTATTCAATAATTATTAATAATGGTTATAAGATCGTTCACGCCACGGACACGAATATGATTCGGCATTTACAAGACATTAAAGAGTATGATTTGTATGCCATTGAGTGCAATCACGATGAAAATATTATTTATGATAAGATCAAAGGTTCGCTCTATGATGAAAGTTATACTTACGAAATCCGTTCACGAGAAAATCATTTATCGTTTCAAAAAACGATAAGCTGGTTTAAAGAGGTGCGAAAGGAAGATTCAATATTACACCCTCTTCACGTGTCTCACTCGTATGACGACGAATTAGTTAAAGTTATTATGAACCGGTTGTTAAAACCGGATCACGATATAAAAGAGTAAAAGAAAGAAAGGAAATGAAATTATGAGTATTTTACCAAAAGTTTCTCGCGTAAAGCGCGAGGCAAACAGCGCATTAAAAATATTATTATATGCGCCGCCTGGATTCGGTAAATCCTACTGGGCAAACCAATTCCCTGATCCGTTATTTTTAAACACGGATGGCAACTTACAATATTTAGATGCTGCAGGGGTTGTTGTTAAACATTGGTATTCACATCCTGGTAACAGCGATAAAGAAGCCGTCGCAAGCAGTTTTGTGAATATCGTCGAAGAATTAGTTATGACTAACGGCGGAGGGTTCAAAACAATTGTTGTTGACTTACTCGAAGGTGTTTATAACTTATGTAGAACTGCTAAATTGCGCGAATTTAATATACAAGACGAAGGTGATATACCCTTTGGTAAAGTGTATAAGATGATTCGTTCAGAGGTTTTGACACAAATTAACAGATTACGGGCGCTGCCAGTTAATGTTATTCTCCTCTCACACGAGAAGGAGCTTACTATCAAAGACCGGGTAGGGAGGGAGTATACTTTTTACACCCCGAACGTCGACGATAAGTTTTTAAAACCATTGAGCGGGACAGGGTTCACATTACGTGGTTATTGGAAAGATGTCACGAATGAGCGAACCCAAGAGAGCACTGCAGTGCGCATGTTGTCTCTGACACCGAAGTCAGAAGAATTCCGTGTGACACGGTTTACTGATACTGATGGCACTCCAGTGGCGCTGGAAGATATCGAACTCACCTATGAGGGCGTGCGCGAATTATTTGATCGTTTAGCCGATCCTGCAAATGCGGGTAGTTTTGTAAAAGCGGATTCGTCAGAAATGATGACAGAAACCGCGAGCGATTATAAAGACAAACTTACCAAAACGCGCGCCAAACCTGTTGAAAAAGTTGAACCAGTTAAGAAACCTATTGAAAAAGTTGAACCAATTAAGAAATCTATTGAAAAAGTTGAACCAGTTAAGGAACCTGTTGAAAAAGTTGAAAAGGTTGAAAAGGTTGAAAAAGTTGAAGTTAAACCTGCACCGGTTAAAAAAGAGGAAGTTAAACCTACACCGGTTGAAAAGGTTGAACCGACAAAAAGCAGTGTCCCGGTTACAGAAACGCAGCAAGAAAGAATTGCGCGTATTCATCGAGAAATTGCAGAAAAAATTGCTAATGCGAAGAAAGGAAATAAATAGTTATGGCATTATTTGATAACATTGATTTATCGCACTTAACAGATCTTGTTAAGGCGGGCTTGGAAAAAGGTAATCTCCCTGATTCCTTTGCCGAATTACCAGAAGGAACTTACTTATGTAAAGTTCACAAATTAGAAGCACGTCTTACGCGTGAGACACAAAAACCGATGGCGGTATGGGAATTAATTATTCTAAATGACGGAGATTATGAAAACCGTCACGTGTGGGTTAACCAAATTCTCGAAAGCGATACTCCCGAAAAAACAATTGACGCATGGGCTCGTTTTAAACGGACGTTATCAACATTCTTAGGCGGTTACGAAATTGATGATATTTCGTTAATCACGGAAGATTTAATTGAACAATATATCCTCGACGTCGAATGTACTTTGAACGTGAAAAAAGGTTCCAAAGGCGGTACCTTTATGACCATCGGACCAGTAGTGGAAGGAGTTTAAAGATTATGGTAGGAAAAATTAAGTTTTTTGATACCGAAAAAGGTTACGGATTTATTACAAGTGGGGAGCACGAAGGTGATATCTTCGTGCACCACACTGGAGTTTTACAGGAAGGGCCGAAAAGTTTTGATCCCGGTGATAAAGTTGACTTTGACCTAACAAAAGGTGAAGACGGCCGTTATCAAGCAATTCGTGTTAGTTTAATCAAATGAGTTATTATT
This sequence comes from Bacteroidia bacterium, assembly GCA_023228875.1. NCBI lineage: Bacteria > Pseudomonadati > Bacteroidota > Bacteroidia > Bacteroidia bacterium. Next base: position 57,123 of record JALOAG010000011.1, read on the forward strand.
TAGAAATAACCGCGGTTGAATTCCCTATTACGCGGCGGAGACACGAATATCGTGCGTTAACAGGTAACGACAAAATAAGGTTCTTCGTGTTAGATATTATTTCCGTCCTTAATGCTCACGGGGTTGGTAAAATGGTTTTATTAACCAACGATGAAGAAGATGCCGCGGCTTACAAAAGTTTATTAGAAGCACAAAGAAATGCGGCAGCGGTTAAAGAAGCAATGCTTCAGCAAAACAATTTAAAAGTCAAAGTGGTCGTTAGAGAAATAACTTATTATAATGAAGTTGATTCGAGGGAAGAAGCCTATATAGACCTCGGTGAAGGACCTGGGGATGAATTGGAATAAACCTGAAGAAAGGGGAGACAAACATGAGAAAAAATAAAGCGGTGGTTTTATTATCAGGCGGTCTTGATTCATCGACACTACTTGCCTATGCTGTTAAAAATTATGGCCGAGCAAACGTGTTAACTATAACCGCAGACTATGGACAAAAACATCGCAACGAAATATCCGCTGCTATAAATGTTAGCGAATATTACGGTGTAAGAAACATACTCGTGGATATGGATGCTATATTTAAATACAGCGATAACGCCCTTATGTTTCAATCAGCAACACTTATACCAGAAGGATCGTACAAATCCCAGGCTCAGAACAAACGTGAGCCTCTGGTCACATATGTGCCTTATCGTAACGGGATGTTTTTAAGCGCTGCGTCTGCAATTGCTCTATCCATTTTCAAACAAGAACAAATTGATTTATATTATGGTGCACACGCAGATGACGGAGGTGCAGCGGCTTATCCTGACACCTCTGCAAAATTCGTGAGGCATCAGGCACGAGCGCTATGGTTAGGTAGCGGTAAAAAAATTAAAATGGTAACACCGTTTGTTAAGAAGCGGAAAGCCGATTTAGTAAAACTCGGTTTAGAATTAGATGCACCTTATCATTTGACCTGGTCTTGTTATAAAGGTCAAAAAGTGCACTGCGGCGAATGTTCGACATGTATAGATCGACAAAAAGCATTTGCGATGAATGGTGTAACCGATCCGGTAAAATATGCAAAAAATAAAAGAAAGTAAAGGAATTAAAACATGGAAAAAATGACGAAAATGGGATTTGTGGAAAATGACGCAATTAATCCTGATCACTATAAACAAGCGCGACGCGAGGCAATTGAAATCATGGAAGATATTGTTTCGGACCCCGCGTTTAATGGGTACGAAGGATTTTTGGTAGCAATATCAGTTAAATATTTATTGCGCCATAAACACAAGAATGGGATTGAAGATCTTAACAAAGCCAAGTGGTATATTGATCGCTTGATTGAATATCACGGGAGAACGGGGGAATAATTATGGGCGATTTTATTGATAATTATCAAAAGTTTGCATCAGCGGCACATTTAGAAAAAGGTCCTGAAGCGGGTGCAGCGGTAATTGGATTTGCCTTAGGATTAGCTGGCGAAGCCGGCGAAGTGTGCGACGA
>JALOAG010000012.1 GCA_023228875.1 Bacteroidia bacterium
GCCACGCATTCCAATCAGGAATTGATAGAATTAAATACCATCGCATTGGAAGTGCAGACATTGCTCAACCTATTGAAAGTTGAAACACCATGAGGATGAAACAAGACATACCGGAACAAACGCTGGAAGACATCCGTCAAGCGTTGTATGATATAGACAGGCAACGGCTGGAACAAGACCTGCCCCCTGAAGAACGGGACACGTTGGAATTGTCGGCTGTGGCTTTACGGGATTTGGAGCGACTGTTGATTGCGAAAAAACAAAAGCAGTTGATCAAAGACCAGGAAGCCCTCACAGAAGAAATCACAGAACTGTCACGGATTATCCGGGCGCGCGTTACGCGTATGAACAGCGTACCTAAGGCCCTGGAATCTGTAGAAAAAATATTTAAAGAAATTGTCTTACTTTTGAAAGCTATAGGTAAGTGGTGAACATTGAAAAAATCATGAATCATGAACATATTTAAAACCCTATTAACTACAACCGTCTTGCTGCTTTGCACAGCAGCCGTTGCGTACGGACAATTGACAGACCAACAGGTCATCAATGAGGTACGCCGTATGCAGGCTACGGGAGCTTCTCAGCAACAGATTCTTACAGAGCTGGCTGCCAAAGGCGTCACCCGTGAACAGGCAGAACGCATACGGGAACAATATGAAGTAGGTCATGCGACAGAAACAGGTACTACCTTAAGTACGGACAGCCGTACACGGGATGCTTCGTACGACGGACCGGACGAGGTGATTGTCATTCAAGAAACAACGTCCCGCCGCCCGGGTGTGGTATTTGGAAAAGACTTGTTCTCTTCCCGCAACCTTACGTTCCAACCGTCCTTGAATATGCCCACACCGGAAAATTACCAACTGGGTGCCGGTGACGAAATCATCATAGACATATGGGGCAACAGTGAACTAAGCGTGCGTCAGACCATTACTCCCGACGGCACCATCAATGTACCCAACGTGGGACCCATTTACCTGACGGGACTGGAAGTAAAAGAAGCCGCCGCTAAAATCAAAGTTGCCTTCAGCCGCATTTATTCAGATTTAAGAGCGTCTAAACCGCAGACCTTTATCAAAACATCGGTAGGCAACATACGCAGCATTAAGGTTAACATTATGGGAGAAGTGGTGTTACCGGGTACGTATACCATGAGTTCGTTTGCATCGGTTTTCCATGGCCTGTACGCTGCTGGGGGCATCAACGATATTGGCAGTTTGCGTACGGTAAAATTGTATCGCAACGGACAAATATACAGTCAAATAGACGTGTACGACTACTTGCTGCACGGGGACAGCAGCGGCGATATCATCTTGAAAGAGAATGACTTGATAAAAGTAGAGCCGTACAGTAAACACATACGTATTGACGGACAAGTCAAACGCCCCATGGTGTATGAATTGTTGGAAGACGAACGCCTGGATAAGGTCATAGCGTATGCCGGAGGCTTTACCAGTCAGGCGTACAAGAAGAACGTACAGCTTACACGGTACGGCGATACACAGCGGAGGGTGTTTACGGTAGAAGCGGAGTATTACGCCGGTTTTGCTCTGCAAGACGGGGACAACATTCAAGTGGGTACCATTTTGGACAGGTATGAAAACAGGGTAGAAGTTGCAGGGGCTGTTTTCCGCCCCGGATATTATGCTTTGGACGAACGGGTACAAACGGTGTTGGACTTAGTACAGATGGCAGAAGGCCCTACGGAAGATGCCTTTTTAGGTAGAACCATCTTAAGGAGGGAAAACCCCGATTTAACACTGACCATCGAATCTTTGGACCTGCAGAAAATGTTGGCAGGAGATCTTCCTGACTACCCACTCCAACGGAACGACCGTCTGTTTATTATGTCAGAAAATTCCTTACGTCAAGAATATACGGTTACGCTAAGGGGTGAAGTAAGAGTGCCCGGTGAATATGATTATACGGAAAACATCAGTATAGAAGACTTGATTGTGAACGCCGGGGGATTGTTGGAATCGGCATCGTTGGTGAAGGTAGATGTGGCCCGTCGTCCGCGGGATCCGTTTGCCCAAGAAGCAACAGCTACGCGCAGTGAATTGTATACCTTTACCCTGGAAAACGGCCTGGTGATACATGGAGACAAAGACTTTGTCCTGGAGCCCTTTGATATTGTAACGGTACGGCGCTCTCCCGGATACGAAGTACAAGAAAACATTACCATACAGGGAGAAGTGGTCTTCCCCGGTACGTACACCAAGGAAGCCCGCAACGAACGTATTTCTTCTTATATACAGCGTGCAGGAGGTGTTACTCCCGGTGCTTATCTAAAAGGAGCTACCTTGTTGCGCCGGATGGACGAGCGGGAGCGTACTATGGCAGAACATACATTACGCCTGAGTATGCATTCAGGCAGGGATTCTATTGTGATAGATAGAATAGATATGGCCACAGGTCAGTATTACGTAGGGATTGACCTGCAAAAAATCCTGGACAAACCGGGTAGAAACGGAGATTTGGTCCTTAGATCCGGTGACGTACTCCAGGTTCCGGAAATGAACAACGTGGTGAGAATCACAGGTGGGGTGCTTTATCCCAATGTGGTAGCCTATAAAGAGGGTATGACCATCAGGGACTATATCAACAATGCCGGAGGGTATGCCGACCGGGCTAAACGCACCAAGGTGTATGTGGTGTATATGAACAATACGATTGAAAAAGGACAAGGATCCAAAGTAGAGCCGGGTTGTGAAATTGTAGTACCTTTAAGAAGGGAACGTCATTATAGTGGTGTATGGAGTGATATAGCAACAGCTACTTCTTCCATATTATCGGTAGCCTCTTTGACTATAATTATTTTATTAAACCTTAGCCGGATAGATTAACGTAATGTTAGATGATGGAAAAAGAAGATACTATTGACTTGATGGAGTTATTTCAAAAACTCTGGATTAAACGCAAATTGATTTTCATTATTACTGGTGCCTCTATGGTATTGGGGCTATTTGTAGCACTGTTCACGCCAAGTCAATATACCGCCAGTTGTACGTTAGTACCACAAATGGGAGAAAGACGTGCAAGCGGTAGTTTGGGTGGATTGGCTGCTATGGCAGGCATTAGTTTGGGGGATATTGGTCCAGGAGAAGTGCTTTCACCTACTGTATATCCCAATATTATTAAAAACGTAGAGTTTCAGAAAGAGTTGATTCATAGTTTGTATGTGTTTGAAGACTTGAAAGAGCCCATTACGTATTACAACTATGTAACCGACCCGCAGTATAGGAAATTCAGTTTATTGAGAACCATTAAAAAATATACCTTAGGCTTACCTGGAACCATTTTGGCAGCCATTAAAGGAGAATCGGATGGAAAATTTAAATCTGCTGAAAGTGATTTGCATTTGTCCAGGTTGACCTATAAAGAATATAAAGTGCTGGAACAGTTGTACAGAACCTTCTCACTTAGCTTATATCAAAAAGAAGGATATGTTCAAATGTACACCACCATGAGTGACCCATACTTGGCTGCACAAATTACCACCAAAGCCCAACATTTATTGCAAAAATATTTGACCGACTTTAAATTACAAAAAGTACAAGCCAACTTGGAATTTGTAGAAGGCAGTTATCAGGAAGCTAAGGCTAATTTTGAGGCCAAGCAGGAAGAGTTAGCTCGCTTTCGCGATGCCAACATAAACCTAACCTCGGCTGTTGCCCGAACTCGAGAAGAAAAGTTACAATCTGAATACACCTTGTTGCTGAGTGTTTATACCGAGTTGGCCAAACAAAAAGAACAGGCTAAAATAGCCGTTACAGAAACAACCCCCATCCTTACGGTTATAGAACCGGTAATTGTTCCTGTTGAAAAATCCAAGCCTTCTCGCGCAGGAATACTTTTAATTTATACTTTTCTGGGATTGTTTGTAGGAGTAGGGAGGGTGTTGGGATGGCCGATACTGAAAGATGCTTGGGTAAAGGTAAAGGTGAGGAAAGATAATTGATAAAGAAGAAAAGAATCGATAAATTATTAAGTGGAATTTTTCATCTTTTAAGACAAGGTTAGTGAGGAAATATTGTATTAGGTGTAGATTACTAAGATCTGGCCCAAGAAGCACAAAGGACGGGTTATAACCAGAGATTATCCTACTGGTGTCGTGTAAACGACAGAATAGGTGAGTACGTGGCCAATTAACTAATGAAAATTCAGCTAAGGAAAGGTGTCTAAGTATTAGACACCAAAGTATTGGTGCTAGGTTTTACGTTATAAGAGGATACCTCCTATGTGCGCAACACAAAACTATCAGTATTGTTCGTACACTAAAGAGTATAAAGCAAACTTAACGATTCTCGTCTCTTGAGCAAAACACGCTATTGCGGAACATGAATACGATAGAAAATTGCATAACAAGCTTTTCAGAGGAGAATTTGACGTGGTAATCTTTACTGTAGCTCATAATAACAGCGAAGAGCTGAATATTAAGATAATCACCAACGAAAATCGAATGATAAATGACGTAAAGGATTTTTTGCCAATGAAGTGGTGGATGAGAATTGTAGGACAGTATAGCTAAATGAGCGAACTTTTAATTAAAGAAAATAAATATCTGGGTGAGGTAGTTCTAATAAGACCTATTGCTACTCTTTTAATCGTTGTGCTTCATGCATTTACTATGTATGGGGGGGGGTGGATACTACCAGAAGGTATAAGTAATGTTAGAGTTTATTTTTGGATTGCAAGATTATCTAACAGCTTTGCTCTTGAGATGTTTGTTTTTTTATCTGGATATTTGTTTGCTCATCAAATATATAATTTGAGAAGGAAATTTACTTTTAAAAGATTGGTTAAAAATAAATTTAATAGATTAATAATACCAAGTATTGTTTTTAGTATACTTTATTCTTTACTGATTTATACAAAGCCCTTTAATATAGTAAGTTATGCATATGATATTTTAATGGGATTGGGGCATATGTGGTTTTTACCAATGCTTTTTTGGTGTTTTGTTTTCTCTTTTTTCATTTTTAAAATTAATATAAAAGAAGAAATCAAATTGATATTTTTGTTTTGTATTTCCATATGCTCTTTTATACCACTGCCATTACGTTTAAATTCCGCTATGTTCTACTTATTGTTTTTTTACTTAGGGTTTTATGTAATTAACAATAAACAGAAAATCATAAATAAATTAGCAAATAAAAAAGGCTTAATTGTTGGAACACTTAGTTTTGTTTTAATATTTATTGTTTCAACTTTACTTAGAGAGCATATATATAGTATTGAAGCAACTAGTATTATTAATAAGGCAGCAAACTGGTCAGTACTAAATTTTATTAGGATTATACTTGCTACAACAGGTTTACTTCTATTTTACGTTTTAATTAATTATTTAATCGAGGTAAAACAATACTCTACTCCCCAGTGGGTTTTAAAACTAAATATGTTTAGTTTCGGAATTTATTTGTTTCACCAATTTGTTTTAAAATATTTGTATTATGAGACTTTCTTACCAATGATGTTTGGAACATATTGGTTACCAATAGTAGGATTAGTTATAGCTTTAATTGCATCAATCGGACTATCAAATCTTTTTCTTAAAACAAGTTTAGGAAAGAGCTTAATAGGTTAAATAATGGGATTAAAAAAGAAAACTCTTTCTGGTTTTATTTGGACTTCAGCAGGAACATTAGGAAATGGTTTTGTAAGCTTACTAGTGACAATGATTCTTTCGAGAATCCTAATTCCTTACGATTTTGCTTTAATTGCTTTATTAAATGTTTTCTTAACGATTTCTAACGTAATTGTTGATAGTGGTTTTTCGCAGGCAATCATCAGAGATGATAACCCCAGCCAAACAGATCTGTCGTCTGTATTTTATTTCAATATACTATTATCTTTTTTTATTTATGGAATACTTTACTTTTTGGCTCCCAAGATAGGTTTATTTTATAATGCCCCTGAATTGACCATACTATCAAGGGTTATCTTTCTCGTGATAATCTTTAATTCATTCTCCATAATTCAAAATGCCACCTTAAATAGGGATCTTGATTTTAAGGTATTAAACAAATGTGCTGTTTTAGGAAGCTTTTTAGCTGCAATAGTCTCCATTATAATGGCATTCACAGGTTTCGGTATTTGGGCATTAGTGGCAAACAGTGCGTTATTGCCTTTCTTTAGAAGCGTTTTACTTTGGTATAGCTCTAAATGGCGACCAATAAAAAAATTTAGTTTCTCATCAATAAAAAGATATTTGAGCTTTGGGATTTTTTTAATGTTCCAAGGGGTTATCGACGCGATTTCAACTGATTTAATAAGCCTTGTAATTGGTAAAGTATATACCAAGAATGATTTAGGATATTATTCTCAAGGTAAAAAAATGGATGGATATATAGTTTCACCATTTAATTCAATAATAAGGAAAGTAACATATCCGATACTTTCGAAAATTAAAAATGAAGAAAGTAGATTGAAAGATGCATATAGACAGATAGTTAGTGTTGTGATGTTTGCGTTTCTACCCCTAATGTTTTTTACAATCGCTACTTCAAATAATATGATAATCACTTTTTTTGGTTCACAGTGGAAAGAAGCAGGAATATATTTAAAAATAGCGGCCTTCGGCGTATTATTATTTCCTTTACAAGAGATATGTGCAAATGTAATTTTGTTAAAAGGCAAAACTAAAGCTATGTTAAACGCTACACTAATTAAACAAGTAATACGAATTGTGCTTATTTTCTCATTTATCAATAAAGGAGTTGTAACATTAGCTATAGTTTTTGCAATCTCAAATTTTATAGGATGTGTTTTATACATTTATTTAGGTATGCATTACCTGAAATACAACTTTTATGAGTTAATTATTGATTTATATAAAACTATATTAGCGTCATTACTGTGTATAGGGGTTGTTGTTGTAACAGGAAATGTTATTAGTGATATAAATACTATTTTAGTATTTCTAATACAGGCTTTGGTTATGCTTGTGTCATATTTTATTATTTCCAAAATATTACGTAACAACAATTTTGCTGAATTGACATCAATTATTAAAACAATTTTTTTACAATGAGAAAAATTGAATAGAAATCCTCGAGTATTCTGACATAGAGTTGAGAATAAAGTATCATCAAGAATAAAGGTAAAAGTATTTGATTTTAATTTTTCTTTAAAGCAAATTAATTATTTGAAAAATAATTATGAAGTTTTTTTAAGACTTTTATCAACGCTAAAGAAAAAGCTTGACATCAAAATAATTTATTGGCAATACTCTAGAATTGATGTAGTGGCTAATATGGTTTTAAAAAAACACATATATATACTCAAAAATGTATTTAAAAAAAAAGATTAAATCCATTCTAAGCAGGCTTGGAATACGGAGCATGAAATTGTACGTAATGCAAACCGAAATCGATATAGATGCAATCAACAGCAGAATTTCTCTTTTATTCAATTCTTTCCCATATCAAATAATGGAGCTTTCTTATGAGGATTTTTTAAAAGGGGAGAAAAGTTTTTATACAAAAAAGAAATTAAATAAATACAAAAAGTGGTTTAAGGATAGCAATCGAAAAGCTTACGGTGTTATTATTGATAATAAATTGGTTTATTCCTCGTGGGTCTGCCTTGATAAGGTTGAAATCACTAACAAAACTTCTTTAAAAAGTTATGAAAACGTTGGATTACTCCAAGAGGACTATTGTAGTATAAAGTATAGAGGAAGAGGATTGCAAAAATATTCTATCTTGATGAGAGTAAAGGTCGTATATGGAAAAGGTAGAGATAAGGCGATAGGAATAGTCAGAATTGATAATACACCATCTATTAAAGCTTTTGAAAATGGAACGTTTAAAATAGTTGACACTATTGAGTTAATAAGTCTTTTTGGTAAAGAATTTGTAAGAAAAATAACATATGATTGTTGATAAAGAAAAATTTTTTGAAATCCAATCTAAAATGGATTTCATTTCATATGATCAAGCTTTAGGTTATCATGATTTATATGGTAATAGAGAAATAGTCTATTTTGTTGATAACATTAATGAGCCCAATCTTTGTGTTTGGGCTGTTATTAATAGGAAGTTCAAATTTTTATCAATATTGAAAATAACTGGTGAATCGTTTAGTAAACAAGTTACTCATAAGATCTATAGTAAGTTTTATAAACATATAATTGAAGAATCAGAACAGCACGATATTATAACCATAGTTAATAACAATAAATACTCGATAGATTTTGAAATGGGAATAAGATTAGCAGGCTTTATAAGACCAATAGCTTTTTTTGATAGCCCACTTTCGATAGTAATGGATTTTAATAAAGAAAATATAAGAAGCAGGAATTGGCGAAGAAATGTGGAAGTTGCAAAAAAAAACAATCTGGACTTCAAGTATATCACAAACCCTACACAGGATGATATTGTAGTTTTTGTAAAAATGTGTAATGAATTATCAGAACGTAAGGGGCTCGGATCTTATATAAATGAAGAAAATATTTCCAACATGCTTCTTGATGAAAACTATTATCTGTTTTTTGTTTATATCGACGATTTACCACTAGCTGGTAGAATTGTATACGTGCATAGGGAGCACAGTTATGACGTTTATGCAGCTAATTCTAATAAAGCTATAGAAAATAGAGGTACTACCTATTTTATGATGGAGTCAATATTTGAGTTCTTAAAATCTTTGGGAGTTAATTATTTTGACTTTGGAAGAATAGGGATAGGACACAGTGATGGTGTAGCCTCGTTTAAGTTATATTCGGGTGGCGAAGTTATTAATTATAATTCATCATGGGAATATAGTAATAATATATTCTTATCATCATTGGTGTCTATTGTTAGAAGTATCCGTTCAAAAAGATATTAGAAACCGAGAGACGGTTTTATAATAGACTTGACATTCTCCCTAACTCTTCAACGTAAAACAACTAATTTAGGTGCTGATAGTCAATTATTTACTTACGAAGATGAAGGCATATGTAAAATGATAATACAATGAAATTTAACAAATTATTTCATACTCAATTTAATTCAAGAGTTAATATTGCAAGTCAAGATATTTTCAATCTTGAAAAATCAAAATCAATATTTGAATTGTCTTCTTCTAACTTGATATTTAAATATAAGCCTGTTGTTACTATTGCAGATCCTTTTCTGTTTGTGGATGATGATAGACTTTATCTGTTTTATGAAGAACAGGTTAGTTTAGGAGGAAAAGGTGTTATAAAGATGAGGTGGACTACAGATTTAGTTAATTGGTCATTTCCAATCACAGTACTGAAAGAGAGTTTCCATCTTTCATATCCAAATGTGTTTAAATTTAATGATTGTGTTTATATGATGCCAGAAACTGGTAGTGATAAATCTGTTAGATTGTATAAACCTAATAATGATTTTACTCAATGGACATTATATAAAACTATATTATCAAATAAGAAGTATGTTGATAGCTCTATTATATTTAAGGATAATATATATTTCTTATTTACAACTTTGTGTGAGGATAACAAGTATAAGTTAATGCTATTTTGTTCGGAAAAGATTGATGGGAAATATGAGCTGCACCCTAAATCACCTATTGCAATTGGAAATAATAACGGACGCTGTGGTGGATCGGTTTTTGAGTATGAGGGTAAATTATATAGGCCAACACAGATTTGTGAGAACTATTATGCAGAAGGATTGAAGATTAATGAAATTTTATTTTTGACAAAAAATAATTACTCAGAAAAATATTTAAAAACTATTATTCCAAATAACGACGAATTTTATTCTTTAGGTGGTCATCATTTTAGTTTTGTTTTTTTTAAAGAGGAAATTATTATTGCTACTGATGGTCTATCACTAAGTCTGAATTTCTGGGAAGTTGGTAGAAGAGTGCATAGAAAACTAAAAGGATTAGTTTAAGAGTATTCCTTTTTCAGCATATTAAAAACATTAAAATAATGACTTGTAAAATCGATAAATTAGTCTGCTACTTGCTAATGATTTTTACTGCTCTTTATTTTGCCCAAAGTGTAATCTTTGGTGTAGGAGCTATATATAGTAGATTACTTTTGGTTATTATTTTAGGGGGCTCGGCTGTTTATTTTATAAAAGTATTCTTGAATAGAAGATATATAACTAATACTGTGAAAATATGGACCGTTTTTTTACTGGTTAACACGCTATTCTTTATTTTTACTGGGGATTTTAACAATATAAGTGACTTTAATATTTATAAGACAGTTTTATTGAATTTCCTGCCATTTTATGCTTTCTATTACTTTGCGAAGAAGAAGATTCTCACAAAAAAAATATTGCTCCTGTTCTTTGCTATAGCGTTACCTCTATTTATTATGCAATTTATAGACTCGCTTACCACTTTACAGATTGAACGGAATAGAGAAGATGTTGTAAGTAACGCTATATATATATTTATTGGGCTATTGCCTTTTGCATTCTTTTTCAAGAACAAATTGTTGTCTGTAGCATCATTGTTGCTTATCTGGTTTTTTATGGTTCAAAGTAATAAGCGTGCTGCAATAGTTGCCGGTATATTTGCTATATTAATATTTATCTATCAAACCTTTTTTGTATCAAAATTTAAATATAAAATTCATACTTTCTTTATTGGTCTATTTGTATTAATTGGGGTAACGTATGTTGGAATTAAAGTTTATGAGGAAAATGAATTTTTACAATATAGGATGAAGCTCGCCTTTAGTGGTGATTTATCAGGAAGAGATAGGATAATTGATACACACTTTAATACATGGTATTATAGTGATAGTTTTAGCACCTTATTTTTTGGTTTAGGTTACAATTCCTCTTCAAGGCTAGTAGATCTAGCTGCTCATAACGACTGGATGGATATGTTAGGTAGCTTTGGATTATTTGGTCTATTTATATATCTTTTATTATGGTATTATGTCACAAATGAGATATTTACAGGCAACTGGGATAAGAATAAAAAAGTAATAATGATTTTATATTTAGGATTATCTTTTATGGCATCACAGTTTTTTAGATGGTATTGTAGTCCTTTTTCGTTTATGAACTATATGATTTTGCCATATCTGATTGCAAATAAAAATGAACCAATATTTATAACCAATCCTTCTAAATAGAATTAGATCGAGAGGATGAAAGTTGCAGTACATAATCTGATAGCACACAAATAACCGTAGGGGTGTATTTAACAATGTTCATGGAAGAATTAAACTTTTGCAGGTTGATAATAGTATTGGTATTGTTTTTAACGTACTACAGTGATTCTTTAGCAACGTAATAACCAACCTATTATCAATAACCTTTTTCTACTAAATGCATATGAAAGTATTAATAGTTATACCATCTTTTTCCAATGGAGGGACAATTACTTCATTAAAAAATTTGGTGTCACAGTTAGATATTTCAAAATATAAGATTGACGTTTTTGCTATTACTAATTCTGGCCCAAACAGAGAATATATAGCTAAGTATACTAACGTTTTGGGTCCTAGTTTAAATGATGAAAAGATAAAACCTACTATTAAAGTTTCATTAAAGCGGTCTATCTATAAATCAGTTAAGTCAATTAAGAAAGGATTAGAAAAAATCGGAATTGATGTTTCACCTATAATATTTAAAATTCTAGTTAATAAATTAGAAAAATTCAATTACAATTTAGTGATAGGGTTCCAAGAAGGGCAAGTGACAAGATTTGTGAGTTACTTTAAAAGTATTAGGAAGGTAGCATGGGTTCGATGTGATTATAGTAATATGTTACGTATTTCTGGAATCAAACCACAGCATATACTTTATTCAAAAATAGATAAAATTGTATGTGTAAGTGAGTATACAAAAGCAGTATTTGTAAATCTCCTTCCAGAAACTCGAAATAAAACTATCGCTTTGCATAATCTGATATCATATAATAGTATTATTAAAAAATCAGAGGAGACAAAAGAGCTTGATCCCAGGTTCTTTTTTAATGGTTTTAAAATTGTTTCATTGGGTCGTATAGATCCGGTAAAAAGATTCTCCTTAATACCAGAAATAGTATCAAAATTAAAAAAAAGAGGGCTTTCGTTCCGATGGTATATTCTAGGAGGAGGTGAAACAATTGAGAAACAATTACTTATTAATAATATCAAAATAAATAATGTTGAGAAGGAGTTAATATTATTGGGCGAAAAAACGAATCCATATCCATATATAAGAGAATCTCACTTATTAGTCTCAACATCTTTATCTGAAGCATGTCCTAATGTAATAAACGAAGCTAAAATATTAGGTACTCCTATTGTAGTAGCTGATTTTGGGTCAGTATATGAATTTATCGATGATAATGTGAATGGGATAGTTTCTCCAATAGAAACAATTGCAGATAAAGTTGAGATAATGATTACAGATAAAGAATTGTATTGTTTAATAAAGACCAATATTTCTAATTTTAGATATAATAATGATAGAATTCTGGATGTTTGGTATAATAAAATCTTGGTTATTTAATTATTAATTCTGCGAAAAATGAAATATTTGTTACTGAAAGCTTTAAGGCTACTTAGTTTCATATATGACAAGATGCATTCAATAAGAGCATTTTACCAGAAAAACAGTTTTGCTAAATGTGGCAAAAATGTAAGCGTGGGACATAAATGTGATTTTATCTTATCTAATATATATTGTGGTGACAATGTAACTATTGGAGATAGAGCTTCATTTATTGCTTCAATTGCAAATATATATATTGGTAATTATGTAATGTTTGGCCCTAATGTTACAATTCGCGGTGGCAATCATAGAACCGATATAAAAGGTAAATATATGATACAAATCAAAGCAGATGAAAAGCTTCCTGAAAATGATGAAGATGTAATTATTGAAGATGATGTTTGGGTTGGATGTAATGTAACAATATTAAAAGGAGTCGTAATTGGAAGAGGTTCAGTAGTAGCTGCAGGTGCATTAGTTAATAAAAGTTGTCTTCCTTATTCAATAATTGGTGGTGTTCCTGCTAAGATGCTGAAAACAAGATGGGAAAATTTAGATGATATAATTGAACATGAACGTTTATTATACACAGAAAATGAAAGATTGACAAGAAAACAAATTGAAGATATTTTCAACAATTGTTTTAATAATATATAAGACTACTTGTTTTTTCTAAATTATGTTTGATTTAAGATATGTCACTTTTTACAAATAAAACGTTATTAATTACTGGGGGTACTGGCTCCTTCGGCAATGCAGTGCTAAATCGATTTTTAGGTACTGATATTAAAGAGATTCGTATTTTCAGTCGCGATGAAAAAAAACAGGATGATATGCGTCATGTGATTCAAAACCCTAAAGTTAAGTTCTACATTGGGGATGTGCGAGATAAGCGCTCTGTGGATACTGTTATGCGTGGGACAGATTGTGTGTTTCATGCGGCAGCGCTTAAGCAGGTGCCTTCGTGTGAATTTTTCCCAATGCAGGCTGTGCGCACCAATGTGATTGGAACGGAGAATGTGTTGGATTCGGCAAGTGAACATGGGGTTAAAAATGTGGTGGTGCTGAGTACCGATAAGGCGGCATATCCGATCAATGCGATGGGGATAAGCAAGGCGATGATGGAGAAGGTGGCGGTTGCTAAGGCTCGTTCATTAGGTAACAATGGCGCAACAAAAATTTGTGTGACGCGCTATGGCAATGTGATGGCCAGCAGAGGGTCGGTGATACCCTTGTGGATTGAACAGATTAAAGCGGGTAATCCGATTACGATTACAGATCCCAACATGACACGTTTTATGATGACACTGGAGGATGCAGTGGACCTTGTGCTATATGCATTTGAGCATGGTAACCAGGGTGATTTGTTTGTGCAAAAGGCTCCAGCTGCCACGTTAGATGTACTGGCAGAATCGCTTAAAGAACTGTATAGTGTTGATACTGAAATAAAGGTAATTGGGACACGTCATGGTGAAAAGTTGTATGAAACACTGGTTACCCGTGAAGAGATGTTCCGATCGGAAGATATGAGTAACTATTTCAGGATACCGGCCGATGCACGTGATTTGAACTACGATAAATTCTTCGTAGAAGGGCAGCAAGACATGACACAAGTGGAAGATTATCATTCTCACAATACACATCGACTAAGCAAAGAGGAGATGAAGCAGTTGTTGTTGCAATTGGATATGGTGCGACAGGATGTAACAGATAAAAGATAATATTTTATGAAGGTATTGATAACGGGTGCCTATGGGTTTATTGGGAGAAATTTGCAAGCTGAATTGCTGAATATTTCACAGGGGAAAACTATGGTGCATGCTGTAAAAAGCCCATTGGAAATTCTTCCCTTTGATATTGAAACAGATCCTACGTTACTGGCTGATTACTGTACTAAAGCAGATTTTGTTTTTCATCTGGCGGGCGTTAATAGGCCCAAAGAGGTTGGAGAGTTTATGGAGGGGAATTTTGGCTTTACCTCCACGCTGCTGGATGCTTTGGAACAGGTCGGGAACCGTTGTCCTGTGATGATTTCTTCGTCTATCCAAGCGGCACTAGATAATCCTTACGGCATTTCAAAGAGGGCTGGTGAGGATTTGCTATTTGATTATTCTAAGCGTACGGGTGCTTCAGTATTTGTTTACCGCTTTCCAAATGTATTTGGGAAATGGTGTCGCCCTAACTATAACAGCGCAGTGGCTACTTTTTGCTACAATATTGCAAATGGTTTGCCTATTCAGGTAAATGACCCAAAAGTGGTAATGAACCTTGTTTATATAGACGATGTGGTGAACGAGTTATTGAATGCGCTTATTGGTACTCCTAACCGCGACGGAAAGTACTGTAAAGTACCTGTAGAGTATCAGGTTGAACTAGGACAAATAGTGGAATTGCTCTACTCTTTTAAAGAGAGCCGTGAGAATTTGTACGTACCCGATTTGGCAGAGCCTTTAGTTAAAAAACTCTATTCAACGTATCTTAGCTACCTGCCAACAGATTCATTCTCTTATCCTCTTACCATGCATAAAGATCAGCGCGGTTCATTTACAGAGTTTTTGAAAAGTCCGGAGCGAGGCCAGGTTTCTGTGAATATCTCTAAACCGGGGATTACCAAAGGAGAGCATTGGCATCATACCAAGAACGAGAAATTTTTGGTGGTAAGCGGCAAAGGTGTTATCAGGTTTAGAAAGGTTATAGATGAAAGAGAGATACAAGAATATTTTGTATCCGGTGACAAACTAGAGGTTGTAGATATACCTGTTGGATATACCCACAACATAGAGAACCTGGGCAATACAGACATGGTTACCATAATGTGGGCTAATGAATCGTTTGACCCCAATAATCCAGATACGTATTTTGAAAAAGTAGAAATATGAAGAAATTAAAAATAATGACTGTAGTGGGTACAAGGCCAGAGATTATTCGACTTGCTTGTGTGTTGCAGAAGCTGGATGTATCGGAAGCGATTGACCATACGTTGGTACATACCGGTCAAAATTACGACTACGAGTTAAACGAAATATTCTTTGAAGATTTAGGGCTTCGTAAGCCCGATTTCTTTTTAGAAGCAGCAGGTAAGAATGCCACAGAAACTGCAGGACAGATTCTTATTAAAATTGATCCGGTGCTGGAACAGGTGCAGCCGGATGCTTTCTTGGTTCTGGGTGATACCAATTCCTGTCTTTGTGCTATTGCCGCCAAGAAACGCCACATTCCCATTTTCCACATGGAGGCGGGCAACCGCTGTTTTGACCAGCGGGTGCCGGAAGAAAGCAACAGAAAGATTGTGGACCATATTGCCGATATTAATCTTACCTACAGCAGCATTGCACGTGAATACCTGTTACGTGAAGGCATATCGGCCGACAGAATTATTAAGACCGGAAGCCCCATGTTTGAGGTGCTGACAAAGTACCTGCCGGTCATTGAGAAATCTGATGTACTGGATAGGTTTAATCTTAAAAAGGGCGAGTACTTTGTAGTATCCTCACACAGAGAAGAAAACATCAACAACCCAAAGAACTTCACAGGGTTGATTGAAACATTAAATGTTATTGCAAAAAAATATGGTTATCCTGTGATTGTAAGTACACACCCACGTACTCGGAAGATGCTGGAAGAAAAAGAAGTGACGGTAAACTCGCTGGTTCAATTCTTAAAGCCACTCGGCTTTACAGATTATAATGCATTGCAGGTAAACTCTTTCGCAGTTCTTTCCGACAGCGGAACCATAAGTGAAGAAAGCTCTATCCTAAACTTTCGTGCACTGAACATTCGCGAAGCTCATGAACGTCCCGAAGCTATGGAAGAAGCCTCGGTCATGATGGTGGGGCTGTGCTCTGAACGAATTCAACAAGGGTTGGTACAGTTACAATATCAGAAGATAGGCGCTGAACGCAATTTTCGACAAGTTGTTGATTACAGTATGCCCAATGTGAGTGATAAGGTGGTGCGAATCATATTGAGCTATGTGAATTATGTTAAGAGAGTGATTTGGGGTGAATAAGGTTGTTAAAATAGCATTATTGAGTGATATAGCACTATTCGGCAAATTCTCTTTAAGCAGTAAACCTTAAAAGATTCTATAGAAAGTAACAGAAGTTCTAAAATTATTTGTTTTTGTAGTTTTAATTTTTTGAAATACCCTTCACTAACGAAAGTACTATAAGATATGTTAGCAAATCTGCAAATAAAAAAACGAGTCCAGAGAATATTGATTTATAAAAAATTTTAGGTATTAATGCCGTATATTTTGCAAACAATCATATGTTTGATTTTGGATATGAATCATTTGAATTTACAAAAAGGACTTTGTTAGAAAATGGGATTAAATATTTTGGAGTTGAATGCAAAGAACTAAAAATTGAATTATAAGGAAATAATATATCGCTTAATGATTACTGTTATCCTCAACGAAATCTACTAATATCACATTAAAGTGACTCAGTGTTTTAGATTTTAAATTTATCGAAAAGAGAATAATTGAAGACAAAGCTTTGGGCTTTTTAGTAAATTGAATCTTTGTGCTGGTTATGTTATTAACGATTATATAGAATTAGTAGAAAAATTATCATCAATTTAGCCCTATGTGTTTTATGGCCACTATCCTCATGTTGTGCAAGGTATTGAAAAATATGGAAACTTATTTATAGTTTATAATTAATGTGTAGCAAATTGCTTAATGCATATCCCCAAGGGAGAGAAATTAGAAGAGATTTGAATTGGTATCTTGGGAGATTGAAGAATAATACATTTTAAATAATCTTGAACAGATATAAGAATAAGAAAAAAATAAATTAGCAATTATTAATTATTTATGAACAAACATTTAGAGATAGCAATTGTTAATACAATGCCATTCCCTTCAGGAGCCGCCTCTGTTAACAGGATACTCTCCTATTCAAGAGGTTTGGTTGAGCTAGGTAATAATGTAATTGTTTACTCTACCTATTTTGGTAAAGACCTTGAAATACACAGTATTAATAATATAAAATATAGAGCCTTAAGAAGAAAAACGAATTCTTATATTAGGAATAAGTTGTCATTATTTGAGTCGCTGTTCAGAATCATTGCACTGCTTTTATCATCAAATAATAAGACACAAGTTATAATTTTGGTTTCAAACAGTTTGCTCTTAATTTATCCATTATATTTTATTTGTAGAATACAAAAAATAATATTCATACAAGAGAAAAGCGAGTTTCCTTTCGTTTTGTATAAAAAATCTAATTTGGGTAAACTCTACTCCAGTTTTTATGTGAATACAACCTATAAATTATTTGATGGATTGATAATAATGACATACAAACTTGAGGAATATTTCAAAAATAAAATTAAAGAAAATAGTAAAACAATTGTAATTCCAATGACTGTTGAACCTAATAGGTTTAATATTGAATCAAAAAATAATTTAGGAGAATATATTGCATATTGTGGAGATATCGGAGGAAATAAAGATGGGGTTCAAAATTTAATTACTTCATTCAGCTATTTAGCAGATGATTTTCCAACTTTACGACTTTTATTGATTGGTGACAGTAAAAATCCTAACGAACTTGTTAATCTTAAAATTCATGTCCAAAAAATAAAATGCAAAAACGTTATTTTTTATGGAATGGTACCAAGAGATGAGATTCCACCTCTACTATGTAATGCTAAAGTTTTAGCTTTAGCTCGTCCAAGTAGTTTACAATCAACAGGTGGGTTCCCGACTAAACTAGGAGAATATTTATCAACAGGCATACCAACGATAGTGACAAAAGTTGGTGATATACCACTATATTTAAAAGATAATGAAAATGCATTCCTCGTTAATCCTGATGATAATAAGGCATTTGCTGCAAAGATAAGATTTGTATTAAATAATTATGATAAAGCCTTAAGTGTTGCTAAGAATGGAAAACGACTTGTTTATGACACATTTAACTATAAAGTTCAAGCAGAAAGAATCGAGAAATATTTATTAGAATTAATTACATAGACTTACTGAAACATAGAATAGTATTAATTTCTAAAGTGGTAGCCATATCAAAATATGTAAAAAGAAAAACATATGAATTACTAGCATATTTATTTCAGAACTTTGTATTCTTCTTGTATTATAAGATTAAATATAAAAACAATAATAATGTTTGGCAGAATTCAAAAAAAACAGATTATTTTTAATCACAAAATTAATAGAAATTCAAAATCAGTTCCTATTACATTTAGTGAGTAAAGATTAGAATATGTGTTTTTTCAATCAACATTTTTTTTAAAATAAACACTTAACTTCGATAAAAATATTGTCCAGTCACATTAGACAATTGTATGAGTCTTAAATCCTCTGTCTGAGTGTTTGTATTAAAGTCTACACCTTTGACGAATATAAAAGAAAGAGTTAATAGTGTTTTTTTTAATAGTAGATCCTAATGAATATAAATATATAATGGACATTAAGTATTTAACTGGTTTTTATTTTGATGAATTAGTTGCTTTTAATAATCAATCTTATCCAAAAAAGACTAACTCTACAAAACTTTTAAAGTTTTGGTTTGACAAATCAAAGGATGAGATTGAAAACTCAATCATTCTTGTCAATAATGGTAGAATTTTCGGTCAACTTCTAACATCAAGAAATATGTTTTTCTATAAAGGAAAGTCTACCTCTTGTAAATGGTTCTTTAATTATATAGTTGATGAAAAATATAGAAAAAGTGGATACGGAATAGATCTATTAATAAAAGCTACGAGTAATGACAACTTATTATTTGGTGCAGGCTCTGCTCCTTTAGCATTAAAAATTGAATTGAAAATGGGTTTTATATTAATAGGAGAACTTAAAAAATTTATTGCTATTAGTTTTTTTCCATCTATTATTTCTTCATTTTTTCGTAATAATATATCTGAAAATACATTTCCTGAAAGAATAAGTAAAAATGGAGTCACTTTTAATAAAGTGGATGTTTCTTATTTTTTTAATCACTCTGTGCCATTTAATGAAAACTTGTTAGAATTTGGAAGAGATAATAATTATTTAAAATGGCGTTTTTTTTCAGGTTTACACGATTATGTTGTTTATAAATCCGCTAATAACAACAATTACTTTGCTGTACGTACAATAATCAGAAAATCTATTACGTGCCTTGTTTTAGTAGATTATAGATGTAATCTTGCCAATGATGATGAGTTTGAAGAAATACTTCATACAGTAAAAAGTATTAGTAAGAAACTAAAGATTGGCGTTATAATAACCGCTTCTTCTCTAAAATGTGTAGACAATATACTTGAAAAAAGAAAATTTAAATCTATTGGACGACATAGACCATTAATAGCTTATAGGTCTTTTAAGGATGAAGATAAAAGGATTAATAATAGGGAGTTAGTTCTAGTAACATTGGCAGACTCAGATGGCGAAGTATCATGGTGAATAAATTTGGTTGTTTTGTTATATCTCTTGATTTTGAGTTGTTCTGGGGGGTAAGAGATAGACGAACTATAAATGATTATGGAGATAATATATTAGGGGCTAGAGAAGTTATACCAGAAATGGTAAATCTTTTCTCAAAATATAACGTAAAGGCAACTTTTGCTACAGTTGGTCTTTTATATTGTAAAAACAAGGAGGAAATCAATCAATATACACCAGTATTGAAACCAACTTATAATAATTCTTTTCTATCTCCTTTTGAAAATAATTACTTGGATAGCGTAGATGATAATAATGATATTTACCATTCAGCATTTGACATTATTGAAGGTTTGAAACAAGAAAATCATATAGAAATTGCATCTCATACTTTTTCCCACTTTTATTGTTGGGAAGCTGGTCAAAATCTCAAACAGTTTGAGTCAGATGTGGAATCTTCTATCCATGTATTTTCTAGTAATCATATTACACTAAAAAGTATTGTATTTCCTCGTAATCAAGTGCCTGATCATTACTTGAATACATGTATTAGATATGGAATAAATACTTATAGAGGAAACCCTATTAAGTATTTTAATAAGGGAAATAAAACTAAAAATAGACTTTTGCGCTTAATTGATACATTTATAAATTTTGGTAATGATACTACCTATACGTACAATGAAGTTAAAGAAGGAAAGTTTTATAATGTAAGGGCGAGTCGTTATTTAAGGCCTTTTTCCCAAAAATATAAGTTTTTAGCAAAATTAAAAATCAGAAGGATTAAAAATGAGATGAATGTTGCGGCAAAACAAAATAAAATATATCATTTATGGTGGCATCCTCACAATTTTGGAATAAATAAATGTGAGAATTTGAGCATGTTAGAAGAGATACTATTTCATTTTCAGTATTTGTCTATAAAATACAATTTTAAATCATTTACCATGAAAGAAATGAGTGGATTAGTAAATTATAAATAAAATTAATATGATGGAATTACAGAAATTTATTACAAATTTTGCTGAACAGTTCGAAGATACGAAAATGTCAGAATTTTCTAAGGAAACAGTATTTAGCGAACTGGAAGAATGGAGTTCAATGACACTCCTATCAATAATTGCAATGGTAGACGAAGAGTATGAAGTTACTTTAAAAGGTGATGATATACGTTCTGTCACGACAATTGAGGACTTATTTAAATTAGTTAAATCGAGAAAATAAATAATTTTAATTTGTATTAATGAACAATCCTTTTTCTATAGAGAATAAAGTTTTATTAATTACAGGAGCAACTTCAGGTATAGGTAAATCAATTGCTATTGAATGCTCAAAGTTAGGTGCTACTGTATTTATTTCAGGAAGAAATGAACTTCGACTAAAAGAAACCTATAGCGAATTATCTGGAAAGCAACATCAATATCTTGTCTCTGACTTGTCTTGTGAAAATGAAGTCGTAGAGTTGAGTGAAAAAGTACCTGAATTGGATGGTATTGTAAATTGTGCAGGATTTAACAAAGTGCTTCCTTTCCATTTTACTACAAGAAAAGATTTTAAAGAGGTTATGGAAGTAAATTTCTTTGCTCCTACTGATTTAACACGTTTATTAATAAAAAACAAAAAATTAAAAAAGGGTTCATCGATAATTTTTATTTCATCTATTTCGGGGGTTTATTGTTCTTTTATAGCAAATAGTATTTATTCATCATCTAAAGGAGCTGTTAATGGCTTAGTAAAAGCTCTAGCATTAGACTTAGCAGCTAAGAAAATTAGAGTTAACTCGGTTAATCCAGGAATGATTAATACAAATATTTTATCAGAAGGAAAGATAAGCCACGAACAACTTCAAGAAGATATAAAACGATATCCGCTAAAACGTTACGGGGAACCGGAAGAAGTAGCTTACGCTGTTATTTATTTATTATCTGATGCAAGCACTTGGATAACAGGTTCGAATATTTTAATTGATGGTGGATATACATTATTGTAATTATGAAAGCATATATTAAAGCAATCAATTATTATTTGCCTGATACTATTTTAACTAACAAAGAAATAGTTAAAGAATTTCCAGAATGGAGTATTGATAAAATAGCAGATAAAATTGGAATTACTCAACGTCATATTGCAAGAAGTAGTGAAACATCAGCTGATTTAGCAACATTAGCAGCTGAAAAATTGTTTGAGGAACATAATATTGATAGGACTTCTATTGATTTTATTTTATTTTGCACACAGAGTCCAGATTATTTTTTGCCAACCTCAGCGTGCTTAATTCAAGAAAGACTTAACATCCCAACTACGGTGGGTGCTTTGGACTTTAACTTGGGGTGCTCTGGATATATCTACGGCTTATCTTTAGCTAAAGGACTTCTGTTTGGTGGTATTGCTAGAAATATTTTATTGCTTACAGGTGAAACATACTCAAAATTTATACACCCAAAAGATAAAGGGAATAGAACAATATTTGGAGATGCAGGAACCGCAACTTTGATTGCTTCTGATGGATTTGCGGAAATAGGAAATTTCAGTCTAGGGACTGATGGCAGGGGGGGAGAAAACCTTATTGTAAAAAGTGGGGCAATGAGATTCTCTGAAAAAATCAATGATATTTCATTTGATTCCAATGGCAACCCTATTTCTTCTGACTTTTTATACATGAATGGTTCTGAAATCTTCAACTTTACGATTGATGCAGTTCCCCCCTTAATTGAAGATGTTCTAATCAAGAATAATCTAACTCATGAAGAAATACATTCATTTGTTTTTCATCAAGCAAATAAATTTATATTGAACTTTCTTCGAAAAAAAATAAAAATCTCGGAAGACAAATTTCCTTATTTCATGAATAAGGTAGGGAATACTGTTTCTGCTACTGTACCAATTACATTATATGAAGAAATGAAGGCTAATCTTAAACATGGAAATGTGCTTTTAGCTGGATTTGGTGTGGGATATTCATGGGGGGCAACAATTTTGAAAATCAACTAAAATAGTATTAAATATTATTTTTTACCTCTTTAAATAAATAGTCATATAGAAATTATTATATGTGTGTGTAATTTATCTTTCTAACTGCCTGTAGAATATATAGAAAAAACTCTTAGATACTATCCATTAAATAGTGAAGTTACATACAAATTTCAATAACATAATAATCATAAAAATATTCTTTATATATGGTTAGAAGTTTATGAAACGACTTTTTTTTGTTGTAAATATTGACTCTTTCTTTCTTTCACATCGGTTACCCTTAGCATTCGAGGCAATAAAGAGAGGATATGAAGTATATCTTTTAACTAGTGATACCGGAAAAAAGAATGATATTGAAGGTTATGGTATACATTTCATTGAAATTCCTTTTGAAAGATCTGGAACTAATCTCTTCCATGAAATAAAGTGTATTTTTTTGTTATTAAAGTACTATAAAAAGTTTAATCCGGATATAATTCATCATGTAACATTAAAGGCTGCGTTACTAGGATCTATTGCTTCAAAATTAGCTATGAAGAAAAATGTAATTAATGCAATAAGTGGATTAGGTTATAATTTTACTGATGGTAGAAAAGGCCTTATTCAGTTTATAGTAAGGTTGGTGATGAAGCGGTCATTTAAGTCATATTATTATTATTTCATACTTCAAAACCCTGATGATATTGAAATGATGAAAAATTTAAATCTTGTTCCAGAGAGCCATCATAGGTTAATAAAGGGTTCAGGAGTGGACTTAAACGAATTCTCTTTTACTGATTTTATCGAAAAAGAAAAGCTGAGATTGCTATTCCCGGCACGTATTCTTTATGACAAAGGTGTTATGGAACTCATAAAAGCAGCAGAGTTACTTGAGGATAAATGGAAAAATAGGATTGTTTTTGTTCTTGTAGGTGATTGTGACGAAGATAATTTGTCTGTTATACATCAAGATGACTTAGAAAAATTATTGATTCCAGGCTATATTGAATGGATTGGCTTTAGGAATGATATGGTTGATCAATATATGCAGTCTGATATTGTAATTCTTCCTTCGTATCGTGAAGGATTGCCAAAATCATTAATTGAGGCATGTGCTATTGGAAGACCAATTGTAACAACAGATGTCCCTGGGTGCAGAGAATGTGTTATAGATGGTTATAACGGTTACTTGGTACCTGTGAAAACTATAGAACCTTTAGCAAGAGCTATTGAGAATTTATGCGAAAACAAAGAAAAAAGAATAGAGATGGGAAAAAACTCCCGTTCATTAGCAGAAAAAGAGTTTTCAATAGACTTAGTAATAGAAAAAACTTTTGAAATTTATGATGAGATTTTTAATAAATAATTTCCTGTAATATGGAATATATCAATAAGAATCCTTTTTCTCTGTATGATTTTCTTGGGTATTTTATTCCAGGTGCATTTTTTTGTTACTTACTTGCAATAACGTTTAATCTTGAGGGATTTGCTTGTTTTAATTTTAATTTATTTGATGGTTTAAGAGCTTTTGATAGATCAGTGGCCTTCGTAATTATTTCTTACGTCTTAGGTCATGCACTAAATTACCTTTCCAGTCTTACTATTGAGCGTTACTCTATATGGTCTATAGGGTATCCTTCAAGATTTATTTTAGGAGAAAAACAGAGTTGCTATTTAAAAAAGTTAAACAATAAAGATGACCCCGAAGAAAAAAAGAGACGTAAAAAAGAACTTTGTATTTCGCATATGTGGAGATTATTGCTACTAATTGTGATTCTCCCCATATATATTATTGACATTGTAGCTGGGAAACTCCTGGGTTTTAGAAATTACTATACCAATTCAGTAGATCCGACATTAAAAAAGATAATTGAAAAAAGAATAAAGCAATTTAAAATAAAACATAAGTTTACTATTAGCAGTGAGGGGGATTATTTTAGAGTTATTTGGCACTATTACTACGAAAATTTTGGTCCACACATGGTGAAATTAGATAAATATGTTGCATTATATGGTTTTACAAGATCTGTGTCATTTATCTTTTGTGCTTATTCTTGGATAATACTTATCACACTGCTTCTACATGGTATTTCTTTGTATTATTTTTTAATAGGCTATTTTTTGAGTTCGATATTATCGTATATCTTTTATATTGCTTTCGTGAAATTCTACCGAAGGTTTACCTTGGAAGGCTTTATGTGTTTAGTGATTGATAAAGATTTAGCGGAGATAAATGTGGACAATAAAAATTAGTACTCCATCAAGTTTAAATAACAATTTCTATAGATTTTTATGAGAATACTTATTACCGGAGGGGCCGGGTTCATAGGCTCCAATCTGTGTGAATATTTTTTGGGTAAAGGCCACCGGGTTACGTGTTTGGACAACTTGTCCACTGGCAGCCTGTCCAATATTCAGGGGTTTTTGAATCATCCTGCATTTCATTTCATCGAAGGGGATATTCGCGATCTGGAGACCTGCCGCCGGACGGTGAAAAGTGTAGATGTGGTGCTTCATCAGGCAGCGTTGGGCTCGGTGCCCAGGTCTATACAAGATCCGGTGACTACCAATCAGGTGAACATAGATGGATTTTTAAATATGCTGGTAGCTACGCGTGATGCAGGAATCAGGCGTTTTGTTTATGCGGCCTCGTCTTCTACCTATGGTGATTCGAAGGCACTGCCCAAGGTGGAAGAGAGCATTGGAAGGCCGTTGTCGCCGTATGCCATTACCAAGTATGTGAACGAGCTGTACGCGCATGTGTTTGCACAGACGTATTGTATAGAATGTATTGGGTTGCGCTATTTTAATGTGTTTGGGCGCAAGCAGAGTCCCAAGGGGGCGTATGCAGCAGTGATTCCGTTGTTTGTTCAAAGCCTTATGCGTCATGAACAGCCTGTAATTAACGGAGACGGGGAGTATTCCAGGGATTTTACGTACATAGATAATGTGATTCAGGCCAATGAGCTGGCTATGACTACAGAGAATCCCGAGGCTGTGAACCAGGTATATAATGTGGCTTGTGGGGAGCGCACTACGCTCAATCAGTTGTTTACTTACTTGCGTGAAGGACTTTCTGTCTACGATTCGGCCATTGCACAAATAGAGCCTATATACGGTCCCAATCGCTCCGGCGACATTCCTCATTCACTGGCCTCGATAGAAAAAGCCGGAAGGCTACTGGGGTATGCACCCAAGTTTGGGGTGCGGGAAGGGCTGAAGGAGGCAGTGGGGTGGTATTGGGAGCATTTGGGAAAATAAAATATATTTATTATTAATTTTGGCAAAAATAAACTTATACATCTAATGACACCAACCCCCCTTTATTCAATCAACCCGGCCGGAGAGAAATTTTTACTGCCGGAAAAAAAAGATTACCAACCAGAGTTTGAACGTGTAAAAGCATTGGCAGACCGGGCTCGGGCCAACGGCCAGGAAGTGGTCGTGGTTATGGGTGCCGGCTTTGTGGGAGCTGTGATGGCTGCTGTGGTGGCCGATACGAAAGACAAGGACGGGCGCTATTCCAAGTTTGTGATTGTGTGCCAGCGTCCTAGTACGCGCAGTTTTTGGAAGATTCCTATGTTGAACCGAGGCGTGTCGCCCGTAAAATCGGAAGATCCGCTGGTGGACGAGCTAATTGATCGTTGCGTAAACAAAGAAAAAACGCTTATGGCTACGTTTAACAACGATTGCCTGGCACTAGCTGATTGCGTAGTAGTAGACGTACAATGCGATTTTATAAAACAAGACCTGGGTAATATGGTTACGGGCGATACCGACATGGAAGCTCTAGAGGCCACCATCCGTACTATTGGTCAGAAAGTGCAACCGCATTGCCTTACGCTCATAGAAACTACCGTAGCTCCGGGGACGACAGAGTTTGTGGCCTGGCCTCTGATGAAGAAGGAGTTTGCTGCTAGAGGGATTGAATCGGAACCGTTGCTTTCGCACAGTTTTGAGCGGGTGATGCCCGGAAAGGAGTACGTAAGCAGTATCCGTGATTTCTGGAGGGTCTGCAGTGGCTGTAATAAAGAGGCTCGGGATAGGGTAGAGAAGTTCTTACGTGAAGTTATCAATACAGAAGAATTCCCGCTGACGGTTATGGATCGTCCTATAGAATCGGAAACTACTAAAATTATAGAAAACTCGTACAGGGCAACTATTCTAGCCTTTTTGCACGAATGGAGCGTGTTTGCTGAACGTAATGGAGTGGACTTGATTAAAGTGGTGAACGCCATTAAGATGCGTCCTACACATAGCAATATGATTTTTCCCGGTCCCGGTATTGGAGGTTACTGCCTGCCCAAGGACGGAGGGTTAGGGTATTGGGCCTACCGCCACATTCTGGGCTTTGAAGACGGTGACAATCTGTTTAAAATGACCCCTACGGCCATTGATATAAACGATACGCGGGCCTTGCATGCGGCGGAACTGGTACGTGATGCGTTGCGCAATATGGGCCGTTACATTGCCGGTTCTGATGTGGTGCTATGTGGGGCTAGTTATCGTCAAGACGTAGGTGATACGCGTTATAGCGGATCGGAAATGATGGTACGTAAACTTACCCAAATGGGTGCCTACATTCGTGTACACGATCCTTACGTGGATCATTGGTACGAATTTATTTCGCAAGATACGTATCCGGCACCGGGCCAGTCGTGGGCTCGCTTCTTCCGTAATCAAGAAGGACTGAAGGATCTGACGGTAGAAAAAGACCTTCCCACTACATTGCATGGAGCTGAAGCCCTTATATTGGCTGTTCCTCATAAAGAGTACCTGAACCTGGATCCCGAAAAAATTGTGGAATGGGCCGGTAAGCCTCTGGCTATTATAGACTGCTTTGGTATCTTGAGTGATGATACCATTCGTCACTACTTCCGTTTGGGCTGCGAAGTGAAGGCACTGGGGAGGGGGCATGTGGCTCGGCTGAAAAAAGAGGTCCGTAATAGCAAAGAAAAGTAAGTCGACGGCAAGTCTTCTGCAAACCTGCCGCCGCGATGTCGGCGGCCTCGGCCCGTTTTCTATTTATGGTGATTCCGAGGCACTTCCCAAGGTGGAAGAGAGCATTGGAAGGCCGTTGTCTGTGTATGCCATTACAAAGTATGTGAACGAACTGTATGCGCATGTGTTTGCACAGACGTGTGGTATGGTGAGGGGTGAGGGGTGAGTAAGTGAACAAGTGAACAAGTGAGGAGTGATGGGTGAGTGAGTGAACAAGTGAACAGGTGAACAGGTGAACAAGTGATAAGTGAATAAGTGAGTGAGGGAGGAGTGAGAAATGGTGAGGACACATAAGGATTTGGAGGTTTGGAAGGTGGCTGTGGGGTTTGTGACGGAGGTTTACAAAGTGACGAAGGGGTTTCCACAGTCGGAGTTGTTTGGGTTGACGAATCAAATGCGTAGGGCTGCCGTCTCGGTTCCCTCGAACATTGCGGAGGGGGCGGCGAGAAATACCTCGAAAGAGTTTGTTTATTATTTATCAATTTCTTTGGGGTCGTTGGCAGAGTTGGAGACGCAGTTAATGATTGCCAAAAATTTGGGCTACATTAATGAAACGAAGCTGAGTGAGCTGCTGGAAAGGTTGCAGGCTATCAGGAGGATGGTGTTGGGGTTGAGGAGGGCTTTGAAGGTGAGAGGTGAGAGGTGAGAAGTGATGGGTGAACGGGTGATGGGTGAACGGGTGATGGGTGAACGGGTGAGGGGTGATGGGTGATGGGTGATGAGTGGCATTTGCGCCGCATTTTTGAGTGTGTTGCACTCGGTGGTTAAGTTGCTGATTAGTTGCTTGTTGCTAAAAACGTGCCTGTGGTGGACGTTTTTGATAATTGACTATAATACAGATAGTTGAGTTCTTAGTGCGTCGCACTAATTTTATTGCTCCTTAGTCTTCTGCTAAGAACAGCATTCCCTTTTTAGATAACTGTTGGATTTTGAGCACGGCAAGCTCATTAATGAGTATTTCTCCATCCGGAACAAGGGGATGCCTCGGCTTTTAAATCCGGTTGTGCAGCAACCGGGGCATTCCCGGTTCTGGATGGGGTAGATACATTCTAAATGAGTTCTGGGT
Organism: Bacteroidia bacterium; assembly: GCA_023228875.1. Lineage (NCBI taxonomy): Bacteria > Pseudomonadati > Bacteroidota > Bacteroidia > Bacteroidia bacterium. Next base: position 28,832 of record JALOAG010000012.1, read on the forward strand.
GTAAGGAAAAACTTCTTGTTCTTGTTTACATCACTACAAGAAATGAGACAACAAGCACCTTCAAGTTCTTTAATTTTAAAATTTAACTATTAAAAAAATGAAACTCGAAATAAATTGCAATGATGTGGAATTAGAACAACTGATTCGGAATAGACTATCAGAGACAAACAGGTTCTTTAATATAAACGATATTCAATCTACATTATTTTCGCTATTCAAGGACAATGGTCTATTTAAGGAAAGTAAAATTATACAAGGCAACCTTAATAGCCTGATTTATCGAGATCAATTTCGAATAAATAAGATTATTAGCAAGATGATTATTGAAGGTGATTTAATCTTTAATATTGTTGGGAGAAAATATTATGGAAATGGCATTGAAGTGGCTTGGGCAGGTGAAAAATAATCTTTTTATTGATAATAAAACATTTCACAGACTAACATATTTGATACACGTGAAGGTTATACAAGAGAGCATGTGTGGACCGGGAGGGAAAGTTAAGACACAAGGTCTAAAAATATAATTACCTTTTCTTAAACTTTTTTTTGTATATGGAGTATGAACCACTTTATAGCGCTGGGTTTAAAGATATTTGTAACAACCAATTAGAAGAGATTTTTCTTGTGCCATTCAATAATAAAACAAGAAGAGAATATCTTTTATCACGCTTTGGAGCTTTATTGGACAGATTCAAAGAAACAGGATTAAGTGCAGAGTTATGGATTGATGGCTCTTTTGCTACTTTGAAACCAAATCCTGGAGATATAGATTTGATTTTTTTTGTTGATGAAAACCAACTTAATTCATTGCCACTAAATAAGCGAGATATTGTAGAGGAATTGAATAACCGCGCAACTTCAAAAATAAGATATAATTGTGATGTTTTTATTGTTCCAAATAATAATATAGCTAATCGCAGTTATTGGAGAGGGTGGTTTGGATTTTCAAGAGAAGAAATACCAAAAGGAATAATTCGTTTACATATTTGAGTATGGCAAATTTCACAAGGATAAAATCAAATATTGAACAACTAGAACCAATTGTTGCTCGGCTGGAAAGTAGACATAAAGCTTTTCCGAACAATTTTTCTATCCTAGTTGAATTAACCTCGCTAAATAACCAATTGTCTGATTTGCGGGAACAACTATATCGTGAAAACCTTAAAAGAGAGAAAGAGGTAATTGAGCTAAAGTTAATAGGTCAATCTTTAAATATTGGAAATATTCCCCTTGAATATGTTGGTGGGATTACAGATAATTTATCTGCTTTTATTTTCAACATATCAAAATTTAAAATGTTTGGTGGGAAAGGTGGAAAGAAAAAAGATCTCCTAGTAAAAAACACTATCGATTTAAGACTTGAAGGAATTGGTCGAGGTTCAACAGTTTTTTATTTATCAGGTAAAACATCTCCTGATTTATTTGGAAATAGTACTATTCAAGATGCTCTTCAAATTACATTTGAATTATTTCAATCAAAACCAGATGAATTGATTGACAAAATTGGTTCAGTTGGGCCAGGAAGTGTAAAATATATAGCGAGGTTATTAGATGTATTATCAAAACAACAATTAGACATTGATTTAATGTGGCATAGTCCTGATAACCAAAAATATTTATGGGAGGGAAGAGAAGATAATATATTAAGATTATATAGCTTATTAAATCAAATGATAATTTCTCAACCTAAAAACATAAGTTTTGAAGGGGAATTAATAACTATTAGTTCTAAAGGAAGATTTGAGATTCTTACAAATGAAGGTTATTCTTTGCTTGGACATTTTTCAAGCCATCTTCTTGAAAAAATGAAGAAATTTCACATTGGAGATTATTGCAAAGGAATAATTACAAAGACAAGAATTTATAGCCCATTAACTCAGAAGGAGAAATTTGAGTATGATTTAAAATCAATTGAATAAACATCTCTTTTAGAGAGCAATTCTTTAAATGTAAGGATTGAGGATTTCGTATTATTTAGAGGTTGTTAAAGAAGTTTGTAATGATTAGTGTGACATCTTTGATTAACAGAATTTTTTTAAAAATTCTCGGAAAATTTGAATTAGAACATGTTGAGCTATTATCAAGTGTTGGCTCAACTGAACCATTCAGAAGCGTTAATTGACAGATTGGTGAGTTTTTGAGTAATAATCAGGCATTGTTGAGGATGGAATCCTAGGGGAAAATTTTACTGAGAACGTATTTGAAAACAAGGCGGAATGTTAAATGTAGGAAAAAGATGTTGACGGTAACTAAGAAACAAAATGAAAACCTTAGATATAGGATTTTGGACTAAAAAACGACAAGTAGTAAATAACTCATACGATTTTAATGAACATTGGAAGGAGATAATTGAAAAATTTAGAGTTCGTATAGAAAACTACTATTTCTTTCCTATTGATAGTATTATAGCTTCAAATAAATTGAGAGGTGAAGGATTTACAATCTTGACTATCCAATGTGTTTTAATAGAAATGTTTGCAGCATTTAAGTATGGAAAAATTTATAAATTTGATAAAAGAGCAAGTGATCCAAACTTTACATATAGAGGGTCTGGCGATTGTTTGATTCCCTTTCTTCATTCTGAGGAAATCTTCGAAAATCATTTTTATAAATTTATCAATGGTGACAAGAAAAAAGATTACCCTTTTTCAGCAATGGAATTTTACAAAAAAGTTCGCTGTGGACTTATGCATGAAGCACAAACAAAAGGGGAGTGGATAGTTAATGCAAAAAAAACATATCAAGACGATGACGTAATATTTATAACAAAGGACTCCGAAAAAAATAAAATTAGCATTGATAGAAATATTTTGCAAAAACTATTAAAGATATATTTTCAAGATTATCTGTTTAACTTATCCCAAGAATCCCCCTAAGGTAATCAGTTAAGGAGACTTTTAGCACGAAAACTAGATCATTTCCTTGATATACCTGCTGACAATAATTATGATTGGTGGAAAAGTAGTTGATAATTAACGCTAGGGTTTGTTGTCGAATTAATATGCAATTCTGTCACAGACAATATTTGTCTTTTTTTATATCTTTAAAGAGTTGATTATAGTGATTTACTTGTTCAGGAGAAAGGACAGATGCTTGATGCTACAGCCAGTTCATGAAGATGTTGAAAAATGGGAATTTTATAATGGTTGATTAACAACAACAACAACACAACTACGCTACCAGACATCATAAAAATCTAAACAATTATTTATCATGAGTTTGAATTCCAATTTTTTTGATCCTACGGTTTATCTGAGAGGATTACAACAAATATTAATTTCTGATTCAAAAAAAATTGGATTTCTTTTTGGAGCAGGAACTTCTTGTTCTGTTAAAAAAGGTTCTTCTAACAAATCAAGTATACTGGATATCAATAAAATGACTAAGTATATTACTGAGAATTTAGGTTTAAAATCAGATAAGTATCAAATTGCACTTGATAAAATTCATGATGAACTAAACAATAATAACGTAGGCTTTACAATAGAAAACCTACTCTCTAACATTACCCAAAAGCATCTAATAATTGGAGATGAAATTTTGTGTGGTCTCAATAAAGATGAATGGTTTAAGTTAAAGAATGAGATTGAAGAGGAGATTACGAAATTAGTTTCTGTACACAAAAATAAAGAAGAATTCTGCGATGACTTTAATCAAGGTGATTTTGCTCAATGGATTAAAAATAGTGCTCGCAAAGAAGCTATAGAAATTTTCACAACTAATTATGACTATCTCCTTGAAATTGCATTAGAACATAACAACGTGCCATATTATGATGGTTTTATTGGTAGCTATTGTCCATTTTTCTATTCTGCTTCTATAGAAGATATGCAGTTCATGCCGACTATTACAAAATTATGGAAACTTCATGGCTCTCTGGGATGGTGTTATGACATGAATTCTAAAAAAATCACCCAATCACTTCTAGATGATAATAATATAGTAATTTATCCTTCATATCTGAAATACAGCAATACTAGAAAACAACCATACACTAGTTTTTTGGACAGACTGTCAAGGTTTATAAAAAGGGATGATACTATTTTATTTATTTGTGGATACTCATTTGGTGATTATCATATAAATGAAATTATTAACACTGCACTAGAACAATCAGATTCTTCACATGTAGTAGTTTTCTTTTATGACAAATATATTGACGAGGGAATAACCCTTTATCAGTTAAATGGTGAATGCGATATTAAACAAATTGCATTAGCCAATAATAAATTATCAGTATATGGAATGAATAGTGCTGTTATTGGCGGAAAATATGGAATATGGAAACTTAATAAAAGTACCATTAGAGATGATGGAGCTGAACAAATGACTTTATACTTTGATGATACAATTAATAAAGAAGGCTCCATATCTAAAAACGTATTTACAAGACTAAATCCAATTTCCTTGGAAAAATCAATAGAAATATGGGAGTCTTTTAAGGATAATGGTATAATTGATGAAGAGGGAACTATTCATGAAGAGTACAGCCAGAAATTAGGAGATTATGATTTTGATGATTCTCTTTCTGGTAGAAGGCAGGAAATAGTTTCATTATTTGACTACTTCAAAAACAGGAATGGTGAAGGAGAGTTAAAATTACCGGATTTCTCCATTTTTGTATATTTCCTAAAAAACATCAATGCTGATGATTATATAAAGAGTTTGGGTAATAAGGATGATTAATAACAAAGAAACATTAATTGGAAGGGTGGTAAGCATAAAAGGGAATTTAGTATCTGTTAGAATGTCAGAAAAAAGTTTTTCTTTAATGCCTGTGATTAATGGTGTTGTGTATAAAGTAGGACAACCAGGATCATTTTTGAAAATACCACTTGGTTACGCTAATTTATATGGTATTGTCACACAAATAGGAGTTGATGCAATACCGGAATCTCTAAAGGAATTAACTTTCGATAATATTGAGAAATTATTTGCTACCAGATGGCTTACCATGGTGTTAATTGGAGAAAAAACTGTCTCCCAATTCGAAAGAGGAATTACACAGTTTCCCACAGCTGAAGATGAGGTTCATATTGTAACAAATGAAGATTTAAGTGTTATATATGGTGGTCTGGATGAACGCTCTTCAATATCTGTTGGAAATATAAGTGCTTCTGAGAGTTTACCTGCTAAACTTAATTTAAATAAATTAGTTACTCGTCATTGTGCGATTTTAGGATCAACAGGAAGTGGTAAATCTAATACAGTAGCTGTTCTTATGGAGTCCATAGCAAATAGTGATTATAAAAGTTCCAGAATATTAGTAATTGATCCGCACGGAGAGTATAACGATTCGCTAAAAGAGGAAAGTAAAATATATAAAATAAAATCAGATCCAAAGAAAATACAGTCTGAATTATATATTCCATTCTGGGCATTGCCTTTTAATGAACTTATAAATATTTTCCCTAAAGGATTAAATGATAAACAGCTAGATTATGTGAGAGGAAAAGTACTTGAAAAGAAAATAGAGTGGATTAAATCAAATGAACAGGAAGAAAAATTAAAAATTGAATCTGTGACGGCTGATAGTCCAATACCATTTAGCATAAAACAGTTATGGTTTGAGCTTGATGATTTTGAGAAGCAAACTTTTGAAGAAAATAGAGATCCAACAAACAAAAAGTTAAATAAAAAGGGGGATCCAAATAAGTTAATTTCTAATGAATATGAGCCAGCCGGTGCAGGCAGTAGTAAGCCGTTTATTAATCATCAAGCACAGGGTATATTGAGTTTTTTGGATGGTATGAGAAACAGAATGCTTGATCAAAGGTATAACTTCTTATTTTCCTTGGGCGATTTAACACCAGATCTATCAGGTGCTGTTAAAAAAGATTTGCATGAATTACTTACTGAATGGTTGGGACATGACAAACCAATTACAATACTTGACCTTTCGGGTATACCATCTGAAATTATGACTCCAATTTCAGGATCGATATTAAAAATCATATATGATTCTTTATTCTGGGGGCAAGAATTGAATGTTGGTGGTAGAAAACAGCCATTGCTAATTGTATTGGAAGAGGCTCACAATTATTTGAAGGCGGGTGAAAAGTCTATATCATCAAGAACCGTGCAGACAATAGCTAAAGAAGGTAGGAAGTATGGTGTAGGACTGATTCTGGTCACTCAAAGACCTACAGAATTAGATGAAACAGTATTAAGTCAGTGCGGAACCACAATTGCTTTGAGGATGAATAATAAAGGTGACAGAGGCCATGTTTCAGCAGCTGTGCAGGATGAACTAGCAAATATGACTGATTTACTGCCAAGTTTAAAAACAGGAGAGGGGTTAATTATCGGAGAAGCAGTTAAGATTCCATCAAGAATTCAGTTTAGAAAAATATCAAAAGCTCCAAAAAGTACAGATCCTGATGTTACAAAACAATGGATGCTTGATAGACCTGATAAAAATGAATATACAACAATTGTAGAAAATTGGAGGAATCAGCAATTTTAAAAGAAAACAAGGATAATTAAAAATTTTTAACACTTAGAATTATGAATTTACCAGAAATGCACTATGTATCATCATCTAATGTAGAGAGTGTGGGTTATGACGAAGAGACTTCAACACTATATGTTAGTTTTTTAACCGGATTTTTGTATACGTACTTAAATGTGCCAATTGTGGTTTTTAATCAACTATTGCATGCTCCTTCTGTCGGAGGTTATTTAAATGCTAATATCAAAGGAGTATATCTGGACAATAGAATTAAATAATGAATGTTGGTTTATTAATCACCTGTTCAGTAACTGTAAAAACAGTAGAATTTATGTGATGAAACTTTCTAGATAATCAAGACTAGAGCAAGATCCATCAAACCGAACAATATCAGTTTAATGATTATATTCAAAGATTTACTTTTCTTGGATTTTTAAGATCTCAATTTTAAGATTCTTTTTTGTGTTGATAACAAAATATGCAGAACGCCTATTTGTTTTATAAAGTTTCGCAAAACCCATATAGTCATCGTTAAATATATAATAAATGTATACATCTGAGATAGTCTGATGTGATTGGACAATATTTTTATCGAAGTTGAGTTTTTATGTTGAAAAAATACATATCCTGCTCTTTTCTTACGAAATCACGCAGCCATCTGATTTACAATTATGGGAAGGTTGTTACCAATAGATGAATGCTTACTTTTTTCATTGTAATACTGAATAAAATCAAAACAAATCTGGTATTGGGGCTGAAGAAAAATGTTGGGGTGTAGGTATATGAGCAAAGTGTAGGAGGTAAGGGTGAGGGGTGGCATTCGTGTGCGTTGTACTCAGGGATTAAGCTATTATTAAAAACATGCTTTTTATGAAGGCAGCGATAAGGCTCAATATGTTTGCAAATATTGCAGCACAAAAGTATCAGGTTTAAGAGCAAGTTTATGTTCTCGCCATTCAAATGGTGCAAATAAAGGTGAGCACGTGCCAGCAATGTAATAATGATAAATACTTTCACAGCAATTGATTTTGAAACGGCTCAAGCCTCCCGTTGGAGTATCTGCCAAGTTGGTTTGATTCGAGTTGAAAATGGGGAGATTGTTAAGCAACTCAATTTGCTTGTGCAACCTCCTGATAATTATTATTTGGACAGGCTTATTGATATTCATGGAATTACTCCGGAGGATACTAAAAACGCTCCCACATTTGATCTTGTTTGGCCTCAAATAGAACCATATATTACAGGGCAACATGTTGTTGCACACAATGGATTCTCTTTTGATTTCCATTGTATAAAACAAACACTTGAATATTATAATCTATGTGTTCCTGAATACGATAAACACTGTACATATCGGATTTATGGGAGTGATCTTGCTTCGCTTTGCGAAGAATATTGTATAGAGCTTAATCATCACGATGCTTTGTCAGATGCTTTGGCATGTGCAAAGCTGTTTTTGCAACATATTAATAATAATTAATAAGCTATCTGAAAGTGGATAGTTCTATGCATTATGGAACTACTATTTTGTAGTTTGATGGATATAAAGTAGATACAATGGAAGGACAGTATTGGACTGATAGAGAAACAACAGGAATAATAAGCCTTGAAAGGGCAGTAATGGTAAAGGATGAAGTGGTGAAGAGTGAAGAGTAAAGAGTGAAGAATTTCTTACAAGTTGATTAAATAGGGATAACAAAAAACAGTATGGGTAAAAGGACTGATCACTTAATTGACGAACAAAAGGATGAATATGAACTAAAACAAGAACGTGTTGTTAGATGGGATAAGTATAGAATTGAACAAATGTCCTTTACTAATAATTTGTTTATTGGGTTTAGTATTGCTTTTCTGAGTTTCTTTGTTGCTAAAACAGAATTAGTTTTTCATAGATGTTACTTCTTGTGTTGTATACAAATACTGACAGCCATATTAGTCGGTCTATCGTTTCTTTCTGGGACACTGGTTACAATTAACAGACTTAAAGACTTTAGGCAAACTGCGAGATTAACAAAGAAAAGGAAGAGAAAATATGAGCACGAAAATAATATTGAATGCTCAAAAAATATTAGAAGGCTTAGACATCAAATAGTTAAATTAGAGAGAGAGACTAGGGAATTAGGAGATAATACATGGTGTTTTTTACTATGTCAAATCTGGACTTTTTTTGTCGGAGTAATAACAGGTGTTCTATATTTAATATTATCGCAAACTCAGCTTGCCGGGTAAGTTTAAAAAAACACGATATTGCCTATAATGTCCAGGTGGTCATAGAGGCTGAAGGAGACGGTGTAGTAGTTATTGGGAAATTTGGGTGAGAGTTTACACATTCAGAGTTATTTGGGTAAATCAATTGAATATCAAGTGACAGTTGGAAACACCTTGAAATCTTGATAGTTGAGAATTTAATGTTTTACGTATAATAGTTGAGAAGGTATTCGAAAATGTTGGTTATAGGAGTCTTTAGAACAACCCCTTACATAATACCGTTAATATAGTTAAATATTATAGACATGGATATAAAAGTTACAGACAGTGATTTACCTGGATTATACCAATCAGCAGATAGGGCATCAATAAAAGAACAAAACAAACACTTTTACAGTATTATTGGGTATTTAGGTTTACTTATTCTTGCTTCACTATTCGCTTATTTGGCAGATGGCTATCCTAAGTCCATCTTCAAAATCATTTCTACAATATTATTTCTCATCACACTTTGTATTATGATATGGCAAAAGGTTAGAAAACCCGATGATATTTGGTATAACGGAAGAGCTGTTGCAGAATCTGTGAAAACACGTTCTTGGCGATGGATGATGAGGGCAGCACCATATATTGACACTGAAAATGAAGAAACTGTTAGGAAGCATTTTGTAAATGATTTAAAAATTATTTTAAAACAAAATGAAAACCTGATTAGTAATATAGGAATATGTGCAAGCATAGAAGACCCAATCTCGAATACCATGATTCAGATAAGAAACCTTAGCATAGGGGATAGATTTAAACTATATAAGCAAGAAAGGATTACTAATCAAGCATTATGGTATACAGAGAAAGCGAATTATAATATAAAAAAAAGAAATGTCTGGTTTTGTATAACAATTGGCCTTCATGCATTGGCTATCATTCTTCTATTATATAACATTAAAGAGCCCCACCTTAAATTACCTATTGAAGTTATTGCTATAGGAACTTCATCTGCGTTAACATGGGTACAGGCTAAAAAACATAGTGAACTCTCGTCCTCTTATTCGTTAACTGCACATGAAATCGTATTAATACAATCGGAGGTTACGACATTTAGTAATGAATCAGAATTTTCAGACTATATAATGAATTGTGAGAATGCTTTCTCAAGAGAACATACACAATGGTTCGCTAGAAAGAATGAATAATATTATTATAAATAGAACAGCTTTTATCGAATATCAAAAATTACGTATAGAAATTCCTTTGTTTATCCCTTCCATATCTTCAGTAAAACAAATTTTCGTCCAATTGACTATTTGAAATTAACAGAAGAACTTAAGTATCCTAATTTTTTTAGTTTTTGCATACGATATATTTAACTAGTTAAAGTTCAGACTGTTTTTTTTAATATCGAGGTTTATGAAAATTGTTGGTATCGAGATAGTAATGGGAACCTTGACAAATACAATGGGGTATTAAAATGATTTCGCTCATTTTTTGATTATCAAAAAATAAAATTAATAAAGGCGTATTCTATTTTAGAATATAAAATTTTCTATGAGTCTCTAATTTGCAAGCTGTAAGTCATATTCAACAATAAATTTATATTATTGTAATCAGTAACTTTGTATGTACATTTTTCGGCAATGTCATATGTACAGAAATCGGCAACATGCGATGTACATAAAAAAAGGTTAAAAGAAGAGTCTTCATACATTTGTAGATCAACTCAAATACAAATTTTATGAAGACTCGGAAATCACCTTTTAAAAAGGCAATTATGTGGCACAAAGTTAAACAACTTTCATTAATCAGCGGTAACTCAGATGCTAAAATAGCACGAGTCCTTGGAATTGACCGCCGAACTGTAGCTAAATACAGAAAAATGAGCGAGACAAATTTCATGGAGTTTGTTAAGAAAAAGCGAGTATATGAGAAGATTTTGGACCCTTGGTATCTGTTTGTAAAGCATCTTTTAGAGCTTGATAATGGTTTACCTGCAGCTGTTGTAGAGGATCGCCTAAAGGAACATTATCCCGATTTGCCCAAAGTCAACAGCAAGACGGTTTACAATTTTGTTAAATATGTACGCAAGAAAGAGAAGATCTTTGCTCCTGTGATTGTACAACAGAGGGAGGCAATGGATGAGGTTCCTTACGGCAGTCAAGCGCAGATTGACTTTGGTGAGCACACTCTTCGTCGCTTGGATAAGAGCACTCAAAAGGTCTACTTCTTTGCTATGGTACTCTCTCGCAGCCGCCATAAATATCTCTTCTTTCAAACTAGACCATTTACCGGTAAAACCGCTGTAGAGTCACACGAGCGAGCCTTTGAGTATATGGAAGGGATACCCAAGATGCTGCTCTATGATCAAGACTCAGTCTATCTAAAGAATGAGAACCTGGGTGACTACCTTTTGGCAGAGAATTTTAACCGCTACCGCAGTGAGAGAAATATCAATGTGGTGTTCTGCCGCAAAGCAGATTCGCAAACAAAGGGCAGAGTGGAGAACGTTATAAAGTATGTAAAAAACAACTTCCTTCGCGCGCGTACCTTTTATGATATTGATCGTCTTAACCGGGATGCACTCGAGTGGCTTAGCCGTACTGCCAATGGCACCGAGCATGCCACCACTAAGCTTATACCTAAAGAGGAGTGGCTTATTGAGAAGGATTACCTTCAGCCCTTTAGTCCAACTACTTTTATAGCATCTGAAAAGCTCCCTGAGTACACTGTCAGGCGTGATAACACTATTAGTTATCGAGGCAACTTCTACAGAGTACCCTACGGCACCTATAATGGTGACAGGACAACGCTTCTGTTATCAGTGAAACAGAAGAGGCTTTATCTCTATAATCACGAAAACCTCCTTGTAGCTGAACATACTGTAAGCCAGGAGAGAGGCAAGATAATAGGTGGCACATCATATCGTCGTGATCGCACTATGGAGCTTAACACCTTCAAGCAGAAGACTCTGTTACTACGGCCGGACTGCAGTCTCCTAAACAGCTTTATAGAGGAGATACATAAAGATAAACCCAGATATCTAAGAGATAATCTGAAAATAATAAGGGAGGTTATAGAACAGTACAGCCCAAATAGTGTTGGTACTGCACTTGGCTACTGTCTTAGGCACGGCCTATACAATGCGTTTAATCTAAAAGAGGCGGCCGAGCATTACCGAAAACAGGAGGAGGTGAGTAAGAAGCCTCGTAAAATGATAAATATACCGCTAAGCAGCACTGTTATGGAGCAGTTTAACACAAACGAGTATATCCCTGAGAGAAGCAGCATAGAGCAGTATGATAAAATAATGGAGCAGGTATGAAGCAGATAGAAGATTTAAAAGAGTATGCCGGTATGCTTAGGTTGGGCTATCTAAGGGAGAACGTACAGACGCTGCTGCATGAGGCTGCTGTTAACACACCCGGTTATGCGGAGTTCCTTGAGAATGTCCTTTTAAAAGAGGTCAAACAGCGGCAGTTAAATGACTACCAACGCAGGCTTAAGTTGGCACGTCTGCCCCGTGTTCATAATCTTGAGGAGTATGACTATAAGGCATCAAGTAGTATTGCAGTTAGGCAGATGAAGCAGCTAAGGGAGCTGCTGTGGGTTGACCAGATGTACAATCTGGTGCTGATGGGTCCAAGCGGAACCGGTAAAACATTTATAGCTGGCGGGTTAGTCAATGATGCCATAAAGAGGGGGTACAGAGCTTATTTTACCACCATGGCCGATCTTATCAATGTGCTGAAACGTAAAGAGATAATCTCTTCGGCTATGAGTACCTACAAGCGTTACACCAAAGCACATCTTGTTGCCATTGATGATATAATGATGTTCCCGATAGAAAAGAGTGAAGCGGTCTCTCTGTTTAATCTTATAAATCATCTACATGAACACTGTTCAGTGATTATTACAACCAATAAATCACCGGCTCAGTGGGCGGAGACCCTTGATGATGAGGTGTTGGCAACAGCGATGCTTGACAGGCTTCTCTATCGTTGTGAGGTGGTTAAGTTTGAAGGGAATGGATACAGGATGGAAAACAGGCAGTCCTTCCTGGAAAAAGAGTGAGTTAGAAGGAGAAATATTTAAAATGAGATAGTTATAGAATGTTAAATCTGTACATCGCACCTTGCCAATATCTGTACATCGCATGTTGCCATTTTTTGTACATTGCAATTTTGCTAATTACAATTATGAAGCACAAGTGTTTTATCTCATTTAAGACTGAAGATTTGTGGTACAAAAAATACATTCAGGAGAACTTGGACTTAGATATGATTGATAAATCTTTAGATGTTCCTATTGATTCGGATGATGAAGATTACATTATGAGGAAAATTAGAGAAGATTATCTTTCGGATAGTACTGTTACAATCCATTTAATTGGTGCTAAAAGTTCAGAATATTTAGGATGGAATGAACAGCGGTTTATTAAGAGAGAATTACAGGCTTCTCTATACAATGGAAAAGGAAATACTAGAAGTGGGATTCTAGGTGTTGTGTTGCCAAACATGATAGATTCTATCTATCTAGGTAGAATGAATTGTTGGCATTGTGGAGGTTATCATAATTCAGTGAATCTCAAAGATACAACCGTGAGTGAATTTCGGTACAACTTCTTCATACCACATAAGAATAAGTGTGTTTGGTCAGAGGAGGATAGATATTGTGTACTTACAAAGTGGAATGATTTTATTAACAACCCGAAAAAATATATTGATCAAGCTTTTTGCAAACGTGATCATCCTATAGCAGAAAAAATTAAAGTTCGACCATAATGAAATCAGGAAAAAAAATATGTTTTGTGATAATGGGGTTTGGGAAGAAACAAGATCCCTTAACTAATCGTACGATAGATCTGGATGCAACATATAAAAGAATTATTCGTCCTGCAGTCTTGAAATGTAACTACGTATGTATTCGTGCTGATGAGATTTTAGATTCGACTTTAATTGATAGAAACATGTATGCATTACTGTATCATGCTGATTTAGTAATTGCTGATATTTCTACTTATAATCCTAATGCTATATACGAACTTGGCACTAGACATGCTCTCAGGCCATATTCAACAATAATAATAAAAGAGAATGGTGTAAAGATTCCTTTTGATATCGATCATATCAGGACATTAACGTATGAACATCTTGGAAATGAAATTTCTGATTCGGAAGTAAGGAGAAGCAAGATGCAGTTGGAGAGTGTAATAAATTCAATTGATGAAAACCCAACAGTTGACAGCCCCTTTTATATTTATATTCCAAGCTGTAAAGCACCAGAAATAGCAAAAGAAGATTTGGACGAGATAATAGGAGAACTTCATAGCAGCGAGGAGTCGATATACTCTATTACAGAGAAAGCTAAAGAACATATGAGCAATAATATGTTTGTTGAAGCTGCTGAAAAATGGCGTCAACTTGATGAGTTGGTTGAGAATGATTCATATTATATTCAACAACAAGCTCTTTGTACATATAAAAGTAAAATGCCGAGTGAACATAAAGCTTTAACAGATGCATTAGTTATAGTGTCTCGATTAAAAGGTCTAAAAGATTCTGAGACTCTGGGTATAACAGGTGCTATTAACAAAAGATTGTGGATTAAAACCAAGGAAATCTCTTATTTAGATTCTGCAATAGAAAATTATAAAAAAGGATGGATTTTGCATAATGATTATTACACAGGAGAAAATTATGCACTTTGCCTTGAAATGAGAGCTGTAGAAGAAAAAGAAGAAAGACATAAAATTCACAAGCAGGTTGAAGCAGAAGATGTACGTAAAAAGATTATTGATTTTGTTTTGCTTTCTTTAGCTGACGTAGAACCCGAAGAATTTAAATGGAAATGCGCAACCTTGGCTAATTGCTATTTATCTACAAATAATTATACTGAAGCAGTAAAATTTGAGAAAAAGTTTATAGATCAAAAGCCAACCGACTGGGAGTATAAATCATACAGTGATTCAAAAGAAATTATTCTTAAGTTGAAAAACAATCGGGATGTTGAAGATTAGAAAAGAGGCTTTTAGGTATTATTTCCATTTTATGCATAAACGAATGGAAATATTTTGGAATAAATATAATGGCATTGGTTCATGGACTGATGATCCTATATTGACTAAAAATAAGTTTACCAACGTATATCGTGCAAGCGATAGAGTTAGTCAGTATATGATAAAACACGTTATATATGACACAAATGAACGATATAACGAAGAGGATGTAATATTAAAAATATTGTTTTTTAAAATATTCAATAAAATAGAGACTTGGAAGTACTTAGAAGAAAACGGGGTAAGAATAACAGTAAATGATTTTAATGTTAAAAAAATTAATTTACTTCTCTCAGAAAGAATTCAACGTCAACCCATTTTTAGTGCTGCATACATGATGACAGGAAGTCATAAAGATTTTATACAATATAAATCCAAGCATGAGAAATGGTTAAGAATGATAGATAAGGAATTTATTAATAATGGATTGATTTATAGGATAATAAAGTCTAAATCATTAGAAGAGGTATTTAATTTATTATTAGAGTGTCCATTTATTGGTAATTTTCTAGCGTATCAATACGCTATTGATTTTAATTATTCAGAAGTTTTGAATTTTGATGAGAATAGCTTTGTTAAAGCGGGTGTTGGTGCAATAAGAGGGATAAAAAAATGTTTTGTAGATATTAACGGATATTCGTATGAAGATGTTATTAGGTTTGTACAAGACAACTTGTATCTGTTTAGAGAAAAATATGGGTATTCTGATTTTAAAAATTTATTTGGTAGAGAACCGACATTAATAGATTTACAAAACTGTTTTTGTGAAACAGATAAGTACTTAAGAGCTAAAATGCCAGAACTCAAAGTTGATAATACACGTATTAAACAAAAATATAAACCTGGTAAATCTAGTTTTAATTATTTTTTTCCTCCCAAATGGAATATCAATAACAGAATAGAGAATAAATGTTCACAGTAGAATACAACGGAATTAATTCTTTTTTAGTTGGCGCCTCTAAGCTCCTTTTGGATTTTGGTATTGAAAGAAAAGTAAGGAATCAAAAATGTATGGAACTTCCAGAACCGATAATGATAAAAATCACAAACCCGTTATCACGATGGATAACAATCCCAGAACGAAAGTGGGATTTGTTTATACCATATGCAGAATTACTATGGCTATTGATGGGAAGAAACGATTTAGAATTTATTAAATACTACGTTAACAGAATGGAGGCGTTTTCTGATGATAAGGTTTATCTTAGAGGTGGATATGGGCCCAGATTACGTTATTTTAATGGAAATAATGTTGATTATAAGGTTCCAATAAATAGTGGAAACGATATTCTCTATATGGAGACAGATCAGATCAGATATGTTGTAGAATGTTTTAGTAAGGATAAAAACACACGGCAAGCTATTATTACTTTAAGTGATCCTTCCAAAGATTTTTTTGATAAATCTCATAAATTTAAAGATACCGAAGATCGGCCATGTACTCAAACGCTTCATTTTATTAGAAGTGT
The DNA here is from genome assembly GCA_023228875.1 of Bacteroidia bacterium. Lineage (NCBI taxonomy): Bacteria > Pseudomonadati > Bacteroidota > Bacteroidia > Bacteroidia bacterium. The sequence continues at coordinate 45,009 of JALOAG010000012.1, forward strand.
TGAAACCGGAAAACTTAATTTGATTGTTAATATGCGCTCCAATGATATTATATGGGGTGCTAGTGCAGTAAATATTTTCAATTTTTCTTTTATGCAAGAATGTATTGCGCAAATAATTGGTTTAGAAGTTGGTGTTTATTTTCATATCGTTGATAACCTACATTACTATAATAGACATGAACGTATGATTAGAAAGTTATCTGAGGTTGAGAATGTGATTGATGATTTCTATAGTTATGAAAAAAAATTTAGGACATTAGAAGATTTGGATTCTCAAGTTGATAACCTCTTTTCTTTTGAAAAAAATATACGTTCAGGAAAAACTAAAGATCTAGTTGATTTCAACGAAGATTTTTTTAACGATTGGGTTAAAGTTCTGTATTTAAAAAGCACGAAGACTCGAGTTGATTTTGTTAATCCAATTCTATCTGAACTTTCAGAGAGATACTTAAATAAGAGGCAATATGAATAAAAAAGAAATTAAAGCTATTACCGATGAAGTAACTGATATTCTTATCAAAAAAAATGAAGACTATGGAGGCGCAAGTTTTAATTTAGGGTTAAATGGAAACATGGTGCATATATATGATAAAGCCTGCCGTTTTAAAACACTTCAGGAGAAAGCTAATAAGGGTACTGAACCTAATTTTGAATCCATTGAAGATACGTTGAAAGATATTATGGGATATGCAATTATTGGTCTTTTGATATTACAAAAAGAACAATATAATAAAAGCTGAATTATCAGTAAAATTATTTAGTCATATTTTTTCATGAAAAATAAAAATGTTTTTATAAGTCATAAAGGTGAGGATGACGAACACATTCAAAAATTAAAAAGTTTATTAGAATCTAAAGGTTATAATCTAAAAAACAGCTCAATTGACAGTAGTAAACCTAATGATGCACATAGTGAGGAATACATAAAAAGTATATTGCGTCCTCGGATTGAATGGGCCGGTACTCTTATTTGTTTAATTGGAGATAAAACTGCTCAAAGTAAATGGGTAAATTGGGAAATAGAGTACGCTACAAAAGAGGGTAAAAACATCGTTGGTGTATTTCTACATGGTGCAACTGATTCCGAAATTCCTGATAATTTAAATGTTTTTGCTGATTCAATAGTCGCATGGAATGGAAAGAAAATTATAAATGCTATTGAGAATAAGGGTAATTTTGAAAATAGCGACGGCAGCCCACGAGACAATCCTGATTTGATTCAACAAGGTATCACTTGCTGAAATGTGTATTGGATATTCATATATTTTATCGAGAGATTACGGTTTTGCACCTAATCCTTTTGGTGGTTTTTGCACTCTTGCTACATGTAAACCAAGAATACGAAAAAACTTAGTTGTTGGTGATTATGTTTTTGGTATTACACCAAGGAAGTTAGGTAACAATTTAGTGTTTGCAATGAAGGTAGGCGAAAAAATGACTTATAATGAGTATTGGATAGACGAACGTTTTCAATTTAAGAAGCCTTGTTTAAATGGAAGTAGAAAAACTGCCTATGGTGATAATATTTATTATTTAAAACCAGATGGAACATGGCATCAAAGTGATTCACATCATAGTAATCCAGATGGTGTTATTAATTTTGATAACTTACACAGAGATACTTCAGTAGATGCAGTACTAATTTCTTATGACTTTTTCTATTTTGGTGCAAGTGCAATTGAAATTTCTACTGAATATAAAGACTCTCTTTTACTAACTCACAAATCAAAAACAATTTTAGGTATTGGGGAAAATAAAATATCTGCAGATGATTGCGGGTCTATCTGGACATGGCTTTGTAATAATTACTCATTTCGAATTATAGACTTTCCATTTTTATTCAGGCAAGAGTTTAAACGATATGATGGGAAGTCTTAGTGATAAAAATAGCTAAACTCAACTCAATTGGATTTTGAGCACGTTACGCTCATTAATGTATTTTCTTCTTGGATTATACCCAACGAAGAAATTAGTAAAGAAAACTTGCATAATGACAGAAAAAAAGTTAAGGGAAAAGGTTTTAGTTGAGATATACAAACATAGAAACGATCTAAACATTGACTTTTCAAAATTCTGTGAGAATCAGGGCATTAAGTTTGAGAGTGAAGATCAGCAAGCTAGGGTACTACATTTTTTATCTGACCATAATTATATTGAAACGATGCTTTATGAAGGAAGTGATGGCCATATTTTAAGTATCACTTCTTATGGTGTTGACTTTGCAGAGAGCTTGATTTATAGTGGACCAGGACCAGGTCTAGGATTAGACCCAGGAGAATCTGGTACAAAACTACCACTTATCTCTTTCGATCAAGCCCCACCAAAAAAGTACGATGCAATAGAGAAGTATCACGATATTAAAGATTCAAGCATAGAACCTTGCTTTAATATTGAGAAGCTAGCTGAAGGTTTTGTTAGGCAAATTGATACTGTATGTAATCCTGACTCAAATAATGTGTGTATGATTGGAATCTTTGCCCCATGGGGCAGAGGGAAAAGCTATTTTTTCAAAAATATCAAGGAGAAAATTGAAGATAGAAATCAAAAGAAAGATTCTAATACTATTCACTATGACGTTGTTGAATTTAATGCATGGAAGTATCAGGATACACCTGCCATATGGGCTTATTTATTTGAGGTATTTTATAAACATGCAAAGTGGTACAAGAAAGTATGTTTTTTAATTAATCGTCATTATAGACAAATTATTTTAGGAAGTCTATTTTTATTAATAGTTGTTTTCTTTTCTTGTATTTTCTTCTATAAAAATAACAGTAATTCTCTGTTAGAAATTATAAAGATAATTGTTGCGATAATTGCTGCACCGACAGTCAGCACAATAGGATCATTAGTGGTTTCTTATTTTAAGTATTCCAAGTCGGCTGTTACATTAACTAGACGTTTTTCTAAGGGAATCCCTTTTAAGAACGAAATGGGGATTCAAGCAGAAATTGAAAAAGAATTGGCAAATCTGCTAAAAAAATGGGTTCCCAAAAGGAGAATTTCTAACAAGAAAGTAATCTTATATGTAGATGATGTTGACAGGTGTCTGGAAACTAAAATGGTTTCAATAATAGATTCTTTAAGAACTGTTTTAGAAAATGACAACATAAAAAAAAGGTTAGTAATTATTTGCAGTGTAGAAGAGGAAAGATTAAGAATGGCTATAACTCATAAATATAAGCCACTCATTGATGATGATAAGAGCAAACAGAAAATAATAGTGACTAAGCGGCTTGAAACAATAGTAACAGAACAACTTGATAAAATCTTCCTGACAGGTATTGCCCTTCCACCACTTGGTCTTAATCATCAGATTGAATTTCTTGAAAAACTGGCGAAAGAAGAAGGTTCGTATGAAACTGAGGAAAAGCAAAAAGAAAAAGCGAGTAGAGGTAAAAAAATAACTACTTCGAAGGAGAAGGAGGTACAAGAAGTTAGAGCTTTAACGAATTCAGAAATTGTTAATCAAATTTCAAGATACATGCAAGGAAGGTACATGAAGGAAACTGAATCAATACTTACCCCTAGAAGAATCCGTATTATTTATTATCGCATATGGCTGGCAAATAATATTATGAGCATTTTAGGCAGTACCAAAGAAATTAATGATACTGTCATAAAAGCAATTTTTGATTTATCATGCACTGTTTCACAAGAAAACAAGTTGTCCGAAGAACAGGAAAATGTATTAAGGATGGTTGTTCCTTATTGATTATAGAATCAAGAAAAACAAAAAAACATTTAAGATAAAAGACATATATGTGCTCAACTCCTTATGATGGAGCCTATATATAATTCATCCATGTAGACAATGTGGGTTGTACAAACAAATTTACAAGGGGATAAATATGATCAATATTGGAAAAACAGAATGTTTAGTTTCTAAATTAAATAATCTGGCTCGTTTTAAATCGGAATTATCAGATGAGAATCTTGAGGAATTCAACAATTTCAGGAAGGGGATTTTAGAATCTTTGGATGATAACCAAAAATTAAGATTTAATCGGATAAATTTTTATAATGAAGTTGAAAATACTGATGTTGAGGACTTTCCTTTTTTTCGTATAGAAATCAAAATTGACAATATAGGATTTAATCAAGCGGAAACTTTACTTTCAGATACAATGTTTTTACTCAGTTTTGACAGAAATTCACTTGAAGATTTAAAGCTTTATAAACTTCTTAAGGCAAGACAAGGGAATTTAGATTTTGAGATAGAGTTAGCTGAATTTATTTGTGGAGATGATAACAGTTTTCCATATCGCACATCATCTCAACTTACAAGTTTTTTTACAGATTTAGGTTTTAAATATATTCACGATGGAACAACGAGAAGGTACTGGGTAAAAGACGTATTGCTTCAGCTGACAATTAAGGAAATATCAATTGTTATAGAAAGAGGACTATTTAATAAAAGAGAGTTCAGAAAAGAAGCCAAGGAAAAAAGATTGAATTATGAGGGTAATTATCAAAAAGCAATTGAAGAATTTAAGGCATTTTTCAAAGAAAGTTTAAATACTAACAAGGGAATTGACTTGTCATTTTTAATTGATCTTAATATAAATACAGAATTACTTGTTAACAAAGACATTGATACTGATGACGAAGAATTAAACAAGTTAATTGAAGAAGCTAAAAAAAGATTTTTCAATCCAATGGATAAACAAGTTGCAATTGAAAAACTTTGGGATGCATTTGAAAGATTAAAGACTTATTATCAGGGGATTGACAAAAGGCAATCAGCAGGTAAATTATTAACAATAGTATCAGGTAATATAGATGGGGAATTCATAAACAATGAATTTATTATTTTAACAAAAATTGGAAATGAATACAGAATTAGACACCACGAAACTGATAAAAAGGAGATTCATGAAATAAAACATCTAAATTATCTCTTCTTTAGAATGTTATCATTAATTGATTTGTGTTTAACAAGTATTAAAGAAAATAAATATAAACTCCCCTAGATGTGTAATACTTAAGGTAATTGTGGCTTGCTTTCTAAAATAAATTTGCATAATGGATTAAAATGCGAGTTTTTTGAACTGAAAATAAGATTCAAGGGCAGTGCACTAATAAATCGAACGTTTTTTCAGACTGTACGTTTCTAACATCGAAAAAAAATGTGTAAAAACTTCTTTAATGAAAAAACAATATCAGGATAAGTTTCGAAGCTACTTAGAATTCTTAAAAAAAATGGAGAAAGAAGTTAGCTGTATTTTGGAAGAATATGAGCAGCAGATAAAGCTTTTGGAGAAAGAAATGGATAAACTGGATGATAGAATCACGAAGTTGGATATATTTAATGACCGTGTGTATGATCTAGAAGAAAAGTGGGATAAGTTATACGACAAATATAATCAGATACAAGAATTTTATGCACATATTGAAGAAGCACTCAATCCTGTTGAGGATGCTCTGTATACTATTGAAAACCTTGTGTCTCAACTAGAATTTGAGGAGAAACTCTCCAAAATGACATTAGAAGAAATATTAAAATATTTGGAAGAACACCGGGAAAAATTAAGAAGAAAACTAGATAACTACAAGCAAAAAAATATTCCAACTGAATAATTAATACCAATAGTAAAAGATATAAAAATGGTAATTATTTCAAATCAAATCTTAATTGAATTTTTGAGACAAAACAATCGTGCAGACAATGTACGCAATGATCAATTAGGCAAAATGTTAGATAAAATTATTATTGAATTAGGAGGTGAGCAGCAGCAAAGAGTTTTTGCCAGACGCGATAATGAAGAAGGTGACCAGTTTAAACATCCTAAAAGCTCAAGAAGCTATACCTTTCCTAAAGAACAGATTCAAAATTTGTTTGATAAAATTTTAGATGAGTTTTGATAAATCATAATAATCTGGTGTTGACGTTTATAGACACAGAATTGCATTCCATATTTGTTAGTCAATGCTTATTTCCCTAATTTCTTTAAAGCATAAGTTTAAAAGTCTATGAACATATTAATTACCGGAGCATCGGGGTTTGTGGGGAGTCATTTGGTGGGTGGTTTTGTGGGGAGAGGGGATGTGGTTGATGTGCTTGATTTGGGGCAGGTGGCGCCTGAGGGTGTGCGGCAGTCGTTTCATTGGGACGGGCTAGAGCAGGTGGATTTGAGTGTGTACGATGCTGTCATTCATTTGGCGGGGTTGGCGCATGATGTGCGTGGCGAATCTCATGAAGAGGCGTACATGAAGGTCAATTACGGATTGACTAAGAGGGTGTTCGACCAATTCCTGGAAGCATCAGATGTAGGTCGCAAAACTGGTACAGGGAAGCGGTCTTTTATTTTCTTCAGTACCGTGAAGGCGGTGGCGGACAGGGTAGAAGAGGAGGTGCTTACAGAGGAGGCGGTGCCTCGGCCTGTAGGGCCTTATGGCGAGTCTAAAAGGAAGGCAGAGGAGTACATCTGGGAGGCGCTGGAAAAGGCCGGGGCCGGGGCCGAGGCTGCGGATGTCAACGTATATATTCTGAGACCGAGCATGATTCACGGACCGGGCAACAAGGGGAACCTGAACCTGTTGTACCAGGTGGTGCGCAGGGGAATCCCGTGGCCATTGGGGGCTTTCGATAACAAGAGGTCGTTTACCTCGGCTCGGAATTTGTGTTTTTTGGTGGGGGAGTTGGCTGCCGGCACCATTCCGTCCGGGGTGTACCATGTGGCGGACGATGAACCTGTTTCTACCAATCGGTTGATTGAGTTGATTTGCGAGTCTTTGGGTAAGAGGCCTAAAATTTGGCATCTGAGTGCCGGGTTGATCAAGTGGTTTGCGCGTGTGGGAGATGTTTTGCGTTTGCCGTTGAATTCGTTACGGTTGCAGAAACTGACCGAGAATTATGTGGTTTCTAACCGGAAATTGAAGGAGGCTTTGAACCTGGAGGCTTTGCCATACCATACAGAAGAAGAATTGTTGCAAACTTTGGAATCGTTTAAGAATTAATACATGCGGCGTTTGTTTGATTTCCTTTTTTCAGTTGCGGGGTTGCTGATTATTTGGCCCGTTGGACTGGTGCTATATATCATAGGACTTTTTGATACAGGGAGTCCTTTTTTTATTCAGGAACGGGTGGGGAAGAATCAAAAGCCGTTTCGGCTGGTTAAATTCCGTACCATGCGAAAGGACACCAAATCTGTGGCCTCGCATTTGGCTGATCCTTCTGCCATTACAAAGTTTGGACACTTTCTGCGTAAAACCAAATTGGATGAACTGCCTCAGCTTATCAACGTGGCCAAAGGCGACATGAGTTTTGTAGGTCCCAGGCCGAATTTGTATAACCAAACGGAATTGATTGCTGAGCGAGACAAGCTGGGCGTTTACAACCACCTGCCCGGCATCACCGGACTGGCCCAGATCAACGAAATTGACATGTCCACCCCTGTTCTATTGGCCGAGACCGATGCCCAAATGATGGAAGGGCTGACCCTCAGGCGGTATTTCTATTACATCTTTGCGACGGTGCTGGGGAAGGGGCAGGGGGATAGGGTGAAGGGTGAGGGGTGAAGGGTGATGGCTTGCCAGATTGGATCAAGCGCGCCACTTTTCTTTTAGTTTTTACCAAGTGCCACATTAATAGATAGTTACGTTTTTGTAAAAATCGAATGGCGCGCTAGATCCAATCTGGGACTGCGTAATTATACCCGTTAGGGTGTTATTTTAAATGTTTTCGGATTTTTATACCCTGAAAGGTATACTAGGGGTGAGAGTGAAGGGTGCTAGGTTGCACGTTTTCTTTGACTAAGTGTATCATTTTTCTCTAGACGAGGATACAAAAAGTGGAACAGGTTTTGATGCAACTGGATGATAGCTATACAATTTTGGAATTCAATTCCAAAATTGTATTTTTGTATGTGTATTTACCTTATTATTAACATATGAAAATTGCACGACAGGCTCAGGTAGAGCTTCGATCATTGGCCGAGCAGTTTAGAGCGGTGGCTGTAGTGGGGCCTCGGCAATCGGGAAAAACGACGCTGGTTCGCATGACTTTTCCCGACAAGGAATACGTGAGTTTGGAGAACCCGGATACAAGAAATTTTGCATTGGAGGATCCGCGAGGTTTTTTGGCAGGTTTTCCTGAAGGAGCCATTCTGGATGAGGTGCAGCGTACTCCCGATATCTTCTCTTACTTACAACAGCTACTTGATGAGGATGCTACTTGTGGACGGTTTATATTAACCGGATCAAACAATTTTCTTTTGCAAGAAAATATATCTCAGAGCTTGGCGGGGAGGGTGGGGTACCTGTTTTTGTTGCCTTTATCTTTGGGAGAGTTGCCAAATCCCGAGTTGCCGGTTAACGAGTTGTTGTATAAAGGTTTATACCCGGCTCTCCATAATGACGAAACGGAGGCAGAGACAAGTAGGTATTTCGCCAATTATATTAGAACATACGTAGAGCGTGATGTCAGGTTGATACGTAATATCACAAACCTGACGAGCTTTGAACGCTTTTTACGTTTGTGTGCCGGACGCATTGGGCAGTTGTTGAACATGAATAACCTGGCCGTTGAAACAGGTGTGGATAACAAAACAATTGCTGCCTGGCTGTCTGTTTTAGAAGCGAGTTTTATTGTTTTCAGACTACAGCCTTACCACAAGAATTTCAACAAGCGCATTGTAAAGATGCCCAAATTGTATTTTTACGACACAGGGGTGGCCTCGGCATTGCTGGGCATTGAGAATGCAAATCAACTGAAGTTGCATCCCTTAAGAGGTGCGCTGTTTGAAAATATGATTGTGGTTGACTTTTTGAAAAACAGATACAATCAAGGCAAGTTGAGCAACCTCTATTTTTGGCGTGATAGCCTTGGAAGAGAGGTTGACTTACTGATTGAGAACCAGGATGGCTTGGTGCCAATAGAAATTAAATCCGGACAAACCATCACCAACGATTACTTTGGCTCGCTTACTGAGTGGTTAAAAATTTCGGGTGAGGAGAGAGGATGGATTATTTATGCGGGAGATAGTAAGCAAGTGCGCAGTAGTGGTATTACGGTTGTTCCTTTTAAAGAGGCGGCGGGTCAGATCTGATCTGGGAGTGCGCTCCTTTAAAAACACTCATTTAACAACAGTAAATACATCTGTAATATGCGGTTTATGTATATAAACCATGTATATGCTATTGTTATATTAAATTAATATTCCAATCTTTGCAATGATTTCATTATAAAATAAGATATGGATTGGAACAGTTTAAGTAATACAGAAGTTATTCAGGAAATCGGCAGAAGAATTAAAAACTACCGACTAAGAAAGAAACTTACGCAGCAACAACTTGCTGAGAAAGCGGGTATAAGTGTTTTTACTGTTGCTCAAATAGAGAAAGGTAATTCAGTAT
>JALOAG010000013.1 GCA_023228875.1 Bacteroidia bacterium
AACCCCCTGCAAAAATAGCTTTAGCAACAGGCTCTTCTGCTTTAAATAATAAAGAAGTTGAGTTAACACAGTGACGAGTATCTTTATCGGTAAATCCTTCACCTAAAAATACGTGACCTAAGTGGGCATTACACGTTGCACAAATGATTTCAGTGCGATAACCATCGACATCGGGAACTCTGATGACAGAGTGGGGAATTTCATCATCAAAAGAGGGCCAACCACACCCTCCATCAAACTTTGAATCTGAGTAGTACAAAGGGGCATTACACTGATAACAGTAGTATGTCCCTTTATCATAAAAATTATCATATTGGCCAGTAAAGGCTCTTTCAGTCCCTTTATTAAGAATAACGTGCATCTGATAAGGATTTAACTTATTTAAAAGAGACTTATCTATATTTTGAAATGGGTAGAGTTCTTCAAACATCTTGATCTCCTCAACACTAAATAGTGGATATAAAAATAGAAGTAGTAATACTACAATCAACAATTTTTTAAACATAAAAAACCTCTATTTAAAGGATAGCTACCCCCTTTCAAATAGGCAAGAGAGTATAATTAAATTGCTTAGAGCCTTTAATAGTGCTACTCTTTTAGAGAGCGAGGGTTGCTATGAATAAAAAGCTTTCTTATTTGACAATGATTTTAATTTTAGTGGTAGTGATTGCCAGTTGTGCAACAGTGGAAAAACAATCAAAGGTGTTAGGAGTTGAAGGGGTTAGAAAACCCTCTTGGGTTGATAAAACTCCCACAGGTGAAGATCTCTACTTTGAAACCGGTTATGCTAAGTTAGCCAATAAAGCTAACTCAATTAAAAGGGCCAATGCTGAAGGTAAAGAGAAAATTTCCCAATGGATAAGCACTACAGTTGAAAATGTTGTTACAAACTTCACCAGCGATATTGGAGATGAAACTGATCGCACCGCCATCGAATCTTATGTCTCAATCTCTAAACAAACAAGTAACACTGCTTTAGTGGGGGTTACCCAAGAGGAAATTTGGGTTGATGAAGAGGGGGGAGTGTGGGTCTTATTATCAATTCCTAAAGATTCTGTCTCTAAAGCTTTTGAAAAACTAGATAATGATTTTAAAAAGAGTTCAGAAGATGTTCATGCTAAGTATAAGATGGAAGAGGCCCTTAAAATGTTAGAAGAGCAGTTAGCCTCTTTTTAAAAAGACCAAGATATTCAGCTACTGTAGCCATTTTATCGGCTAGCGATACTAGATAGCTCTCTTTGTAAAAAGGGAGCTGTTTTGTTTTTGGGAACATATGTTTTACGATGATATCAGCTTCTACATCGTTGATTTCAAAGTGCTTTGTAGCATTAGCTAAAGCAATGTATGGGTGCTCTTTTCCATGAGATGATCTTTTATCATCAGTACGCTTTTTCTCTCTCCAATCGTATAAGAAAAAATCGTGTAGTAAAGCGCCTCTAGTTGCACTGACGTAATCTAACTTTAAACTCTTAGCAATTGTGTAGCTGATATAAGCAACTCTTAAAAGATGGTCGTAGATATGGTTAGTATGGTGTTGATAGTTTTTAAGTTTTGCAAACTCTTTGTTACTGGTAATCTCTTTAACAATCGATAAAAACTCCCTTTTGTGGGAGCGGGGAAAGAAGTGGGGAATAAATCCTTTTCTAACTAAAATAAAATAGAGATGCAGCGCTACTAAAAATGAGAGTAGTGTAGCGATTAAAGTGAGATAGGGGGTTAACAAAAAGGAGAGTGCTTTCTTTGTGTAGTAAATCTCAGAGAAGATGAAATAGGGAACAAGACCTTTTGGTAAACGGAATAGCAAAAATAGCAAATTTGTATGTTTTAAATTAAGCAGCTTAATACCCTTAGTAATATATTAAGCTGAAGATAACTTTTACAACTGATTAAGTCAAGATGAACTTCATCATAGAGCTGGTTCCTATCCGAGTGCAACCTGCGTTAATATAAGAAATTACACTCTCTAAGTCCCTAATACCACCAGCGGCTTTAATCTTAACTTTATCATCAAGGTGCTTTTTAAATAGCTCTATATCTTTTAAATCTGCTCCACTAGGGCCAAAGCCTGTAGAGGTTTTTATATAATCGGCATCAGCATCACCAACTATTTTACACATCTCTATTTTCTCTTGTTCACTTAAATAGGAAGTTTCAATAATTACTTTTAAAACTAAGGAGCCACACACCTTCTTTAAAGTAGCAATCTCTTCATAAATTGCTTTATATTCTCCATTTTTAATTAAGGTGTTGTTGATAACCATATCAATCTCTTTAGCCCCTTTAGCTAAAGCCTCTTTAGTTTCAAACACCTTAGACTCTAAGGTGTTGTACCCTAAAGGAAAGCCCACAACTGTACAAATATTTAAAGAGGGAAAATCATTGTGCATCTTTTTAACGTAGTAGGGGATTATACAAGCACTTGCGGCATTGTATTTAACAGATTCTTCACAAACTCTTTTAACATCTACTTCAGATGCAGTGGGTGCTAAAATAGTGTGATCAATATATTTTGTAATATCTTGAATTTTCATGTGCTAAAGTATATCAAAATTAGGGATTGTGTTGTAGTAAGAGTTTTGAATAATTAGAACTTTAAATAAGAGAGTGATTGTCTTCCTTTATCTAAACGATCTAACACATTGCCTCCCATTTTTATTGCTGTCGCCATAAATAATATGTCCATAATCATATATTGGGCGTGGCGAGCCATTAAAGCATCAGTTCGGTAGTTCAATTCTTCTGAGTATGCTTCTAAGCAAATATCTGCTAATTGACCTAAAGGGGTATTTGGACTACTGGTAAGTGCAATGATTTTAGCAGTTGGTTTGCAGTTTGCAATAGGAACAACAACATCCTTAGAGAGTCCCGACAAAGATATTGCAAATAAGAGATCCCCTTTTTTAACTTCAGAGAGCTGAATAGTATTGAAATGGCTATCACTACTAAAAAAAGTATCAAAGCCAATTCTCATAAATTTAAAACGGGCACTTTCACAAACGTATGCAGATTCTCCATATCCAATAAAAAATATTCTTTTAGACTCAATAATCATGTTAACTGTTTTATTTAATAGTTCGTTATCTAACATAGCGTAATTATCATAAAGAGTTTTGACTATACCATTAAAAAGTTTTTCTTTAACTGTCGCTTCATTGTCTGAGCTTGTTAGATCAGCATATGTGTAGTAAAAAGATTGTCCGGCAATTTCTGTAGCTAATGAGACTTTGAAATTAAAGTATCCAGTAAATCCTAGATTGCGATAAAAACGGACAATTGCAGATTCGCTCTTGTTCCCAGTTGCTTCAGCAAACTCTGAGATAGACATATTTACAACTCTTGATGGATTTTGTTGTATGAAATCTGCTATTACTTGTTGTTTACGTGGGAGCTCCGAATATATCTCATCAATCATCGTTTGGATGGTTTTCCCTTTTCTAGCTGTCAAGATAAGACTCCTTAGTGGTTAATAATTAAAGATAACATAATGCCTTTAAATTATAAATAGGGAGCTCTTCCTTTGTAAAGCATAAAAGCAATAAAAAAAGAATAAATTTTTATAAATATACAGGACAATACATAGCATTTTAGTAAATGCATACAATATAATCAATTATATAAATGGCGGTTATTTGTAATAAAAAGAAATATTTTCTATTGACAACATTTTTAGGTATGATAAGATGGTTTGTAGGTATGTGGAGAGGAGAATAATTATGTATTTAGAGCTATCTTATGTACTTTCTGAAGAAATACCTGTGTACCCAGGAAGCCCTTTGGAAAGTTATGTTAAAAACACTAGAATTGTTGATGGAGATCCTAGTAATACAACAATAATTACTCACTATTTACACAACGGAACTCACGTAGATGCACCATTTCATTTTGACAAAGATGGGATGGGAATCGACGAAGTTCCTATTGAAAACTATATCTTTAAAAAGGTCCTGATGATTGATTGTCCTAAGACAAAAGGGGAACTTATAAGTATAGAAGATCTAGAAAAGTATGGGGATAAACTTTACAAAGCAGATATTCTTTTATTAAATACAGGCTACTCAAAATTTAGAGATAATCACGAAAAATATAGTGATGATTTTCCAGCTTTATCTCTAGAAGCAGCAAAACTTATTAGAGATGAGTTGCTAAATTTAAAGGCCATTGCTATTGATACTTTAAGTATTGAGAGTGCTGTTGATGGTCCTCTACTCGATTTCCAAGTACATAAAACACTTTTGAATCATAAATATTCTGACAAGAGACCTTTAGTCGTTTATGAAGATGTAAACATTGAATTAGCAAGAAACAAAGAGATTAAATCTCTATTTGCAATCCCTTTAAGGATTAAGGGGTTAGATGGATCACCTGTAACAATTGTTGCAGAAATATAGAGGTGGTAAATTGTTAAATAGAATTCGACAAACAGTTGCAATAGTAAAAACTAATGAGATGGATTATGAGAAAATCGATGTTCAGCAAATGGTTGATGATGCTTTAGTTCTCTTGGAGAAAGAGGGTGTTGTCCTTCCATCTAAAGGATCGGTATTTATTAAACCAAATCTTCTTTTAAGTGCATCAGCTAAAGATGGAATAACAACTGAACCCAAAATTGTAACTGCCCTTATTAAAAACCTTAGTAAAAGAGGGGTTGAGACAATTTATGTTGGAGATTCTTCAGCAGGGTTTGCTAAAATTGAAGATGCATTGGAATACACTGGTATGCTTCAAGCAGTTTTAGAAAATGGTGCTATTTTAGTAGATATAGATGATCCAAAAGAGAGAATTGATGTTGAATTGCCCAATAGTGATATTGTTAAAACCATTTCAGTTCCAAAAAAACTTTTAGAAGTTGATTACATTATTAACTGTCCTAAATTAAAGACTCACCGTTTTGGTGCAATGACAGCTGCTGTCAAAAACTGGGTAGGGCTGACAGAAAAAAGTGAAAGACTTCGACTACACCAAAATAGGTTACCTAAGTTAGTTGCAGAACTACACAATTTAATAAAAGAGGATTTAGTAATTACTGATGCTTTGGTGATAGGGGAAGGCGATGGTCCAGATTTATGTAAAGGTCGTTATTTAGGAGTTCTTATGGCTTCAACTGACCCTGTTGCAAACGATAGTATTGGATCAGAATTATTAGGTATAGATAGAAACGAGTTAATTTTCCCGTGGACTGCATACTTAGATGGGATTGGAGAAATCAATAGAAATCTAATTAATGTTGTGGGCTCTTCAATAAAGGATGTTTCAATTGAAGTTGAAAGACCTGTTGAGGTTATGTATAACCGTTTCCCTTGCAACTTTATATTTGGAGGGTACTGTCCTGGGTGTTTTGTTTGGCTTATAGGACCAGCTCTGTTTTGGCAAAAAGAGGGGTTATGGGATTCAATCAGTACAGTAAAAGGACGTCCAACAATTATGCTCGGTTTCAATGCAGAGGATGTCAATTTCGAAAGACATTTAGAAGAGGGCCCTTACTTTGTTATAGGTGATTGTGCTCCAGAAAAATATAGGAATCATCCCGATACTGTATATATTCCAGGTTGTACACCAGGACCTAAAATTTCAGAAACAATATTAGGGCACCTAGGATTGTCATTAGATATTTGGGGAACTGAAGATGAAAGATAGAATTATAGATTTAAGTTATAAACTAACAACAAATATGGTTGTTTATCCAGGCAATAAGCGCCCAGTTTATGAGTGGCTCGGAAGAGATAATTCTGAAGGGTATAATTTAACATTTTTATCGATGGTAGCTCATACAGGAACCCATGCCGATTCTCCATTACACTTCATTGAAGGTGGTCAAACAATCGATTTGGTGGATTTGAATTGTTTTTATGGTAAAACAAGACTCTTTTCATTTGAAAAAGAACCAAACTCTCAAGAAATAATGATAGAAGACATAATGGATGATGAAGATGAAGTTGAACAAGGATCGATATTTGTTCTAAGAACAGGGATTGAAAAGTTAGGAGAAACTAAAAACTACAACTACAAATACCCAATACCTTCAAAAGAATTAATTCAACTTTTGATAAGGAAAAAAGTTAGATCATATATGACTGATGCAACTTCTTTAGATCCTTACGGAAGTCCTAATAGTGAAAATCATCTAGCTATTTTGGGCAACGGAATCCCAATTATAGAAAATTTAAGAAATTTAGAGCTCTTAAAGGGAGTTAACTCTTTTACTATTTGTGCCCTACCTCTACCACTTGAAGGTAGAGAGGGTTCCCCTTGTAGAGCGATTGCGATATTGAGTGATTGATGGCGTTTTACGCATCATAATATGGTCCATATGGGAGGTAAAATATGGCTAAAAAAGTATTTGTTGTATCGCTACTAGTCTTAGTCATCTTGACAACAGGTTTGTTTGCAGCTGGAGACAAAGAGAAAGATGCAAAAGGGGCGAAAGACTCTTATGTTATTGGACTTAGTAACTTCAGTTTAGGAGCTTCGTGGAGAGTTCAAATGATTGAAGAGGCAAGGTATGCAGCTGAGAACAACCCAAAAGTAAAAGAATTGGTGATTACTGAGGCAAACGATGATACTTCAAAGCAGATTTCTGACATTGAAGACTTGATTGCTCGTGGTGTTGATGCAATTCTTATCACTGCAAGTAACCCAAAAGCACTGATTCCTGTAGTTAATAAAGCAATGGCTGCAGGCATTGTTGTAATCGACTTTGACAACGTAGTAGATACCGACAATGTAACAAGTCATATCATTGTAGATCAAATTGAATTTGGTAAAGTTCAAGCTACATGGTTAGTGGATGCAATGCAAGGGAAAGGGAATGTTCTTGCTTTTAACGGTATGAAAGGAACCTCGATTTCAGCAGACCGCTACGCAGGTGCATTATCAATTTTAGACCAGTATCCTGACATTGAAATTGTTAACGTCGTTTATGGTAACTGGGACTACGCTACTGCCAAAAGAGCAATGGAAAACATCCTTGCGTCAAACGTAAGAATTGATGGAATTTGGTCTCAAGGTGGAGCTATGAGTGAAGCTGCTGTTAAAGCTTACTTAGAAAGAGGAATGAATCCACCTCCAGTAACAGGAGAGGATGGAAACGGTTTCTTGAAAATTTGGAAAGAGTTAAAGGACAAAGGAACTGGGTTTGATTCAATTGCAACAAGTATGCCTACTTGGATTAGTGCAAAAGCTTTAGAAGTTGCTATTGAAGCCTTAGATGGTAAACCAGTTGCAAAAGAGGTACTTTTACCAATTCCTACAATCACAGGGGATGAGGTTGATGAGTATGTTAGACCACATCTTTCAGATGCATTCTGGTGTAACTCACAACTTCCTGATGATGTTGTTATGAAGCTATTCAAATAGTACCAATTATTGACTTAAAGCCAAGAGCCACTTTTTGGCTCTTGGTTTAATACTTTTGTAAAGGGGTCCCAAAGAAAAATGGAATTTGAAACTAAATTGTTGGAAATGAGACAGATTGTAAAACACTTTCCAGGAACTCGTGCAGTAGATGGCGTTGATTTTGATTGTTGTAAAGGGGAAATTCACTGTTTAGTTGGTGAAAATGGTGCTGGTAAAAGTACACTAATGAAACTATTAGCAGGTATTCACCAACCAACCAGTGGAACTATTTTGTTAGATGGTGAGCCCGTGGTCCTTAGAAACTACTCTGAAGCACGAAGTAGAGGGATTGGAGTAGTTTATCAAGAGCTCTCTTTGTTAAGTGAATGTACAATTGCAGAAAACTTCTCTATGGGAATTTGGCCTAAGACTAAAAAGGGGTTGATTGATTGGCCCTTAGTTAATAGTAGAGCTAAAGAAATAATGAAGCTAGTAAACTTAAATCTTGATCCTTGTGAATTAATTAAAGGACTGCCTGTGGCTATTTTGCAAATGATTGAGATTGGTAAAGTGTTGTCTCAAAATCCAAAACTAATAATTTTTGATGAACCAACAGCATCGTTATCCAAAGAAGAAGTGGAACTGTTGTTTGATATTATTCGAAATTTAAAAAAAGAGGGAAAAGCTATTATCTATATTTCTCACAGACTTGAAGAGGTATTTGAGTTGGCCGACAGAGTTACTGTTATGAAAGATGGTAAAAAAGTCGCTACAGAGGAAATTGATAAGTTTGATGAAGATAAATTAATTTCTATGATGGTTGGGCGAGAATTGGAAGAGATTTTTCCCCCTAAAGCTGATAGTAACAACCTTGGAAAGGTTCGTTTTTCTACTTTTGTTCAATACGATCATAATCATAGACCAATTGAGTTTGAGATAAGAGAAGGTGAAGTATTAGGATTTGGTGGACTTCAAGGCCAAGGGCAAATTAAATTATTAGAGACAATATTTGGCTTAAGAAAAGCAAAAGAGCTGAAAGTCATTCTTGAGGATCAAGAGTGTCCCATTAAAAATCCAACCGATGCTATAAAAAAGTCAATTGCCCTTATTCCTGAAAATAGATCAACAGAAGGGGTTTTTTTAACAATGTCTGCTTCAAATAATCTCTCAGTTGCTACTTTAACAAATAGGTCTAAGTTTGGCTTTATTGAGAAGAAAAATGAATACAAATCGGTCAAAAATATAATTAAAGAGTTATCTATTAAAGTTTCGAGTTTTTTCCAACCAGCTAACTCCCTTAGTGGAGGTAATATGCAAAAGTTAGTTTTAGGTAAATGGTTGATGTCCAAACCTAAGGTGATTTTTCTTTTAGAGCCTACAAAGGGGGTAGATATTGGGACTAAACAAAATATCTACAAATTAGTTAGAGAATTAGCAAATAATGGGGTTGCTTGCCTTTTATACACTAGTGATATGTTGGAACTAATCGGGATGAGTGACCGAGTAATGGTAATGAATAAAAATGCAATCTCTGGAGAGTTGGTAGGAGAAAACATTACTGAGGAGAATATTATGAGAGCCGCTGTCAGAGATGTTACAAAGGAGATGCCTTGTGCTTGAAAAACAACGTAACTATACAATGTATCTACCTGTTTATGTAGCCGCAGTACTAATTTATTTGTTAGCGGCAATAATACAACCAAGATTTTTAACATGGAACAATAATGTTAATTTATTTACTAGAATTGTCCCTTTAATGTTTGCAGGTATTGCTCAAATCTTTGTGTTATTAACTGGAGGAATAGACCTTTCAGTTGGAGCTGTAATTGGCCTTACTAATGTGGTTGCTGCAAGTCTTCCAAAAGTTGGAACTGGTTTAAACATTGTTCTATGGTTTGTGGTACCCCTATTAATAGGGGCTACTATTGGGTTGATTAATGGAATTATAATATCGCGTTGGGGCTTTCCCCCATTTATTGTGACCTTTGCCACTAGTACCATTTGGACTGGAGTTGCTCTTTTTATTATGGATGTTCCTGGAGGGGAGGTATCTTTCAGTCTTTATAAGGCTATTGCAGGTAAGCTTTTTGGAATAATACCGATACCACTGTTAATAATTATTGCTTTCGTAATAATTACATATATTATTTTACAAAAAACAGTTTTTGGACGCTCTATTTATGCAGTTGGAGGCAATAAACAGGTTGCTAGAGAATCGGGCATTAATGTAGAGAGAATCGAGTTGTTAGCTTATTTGACTAGTGGTGTTTACGCAGCTTTCGGGGGGATGTATTTATCAGCAATAATGATTTCAGGTGATCCTTTGGTGGGAGATCCTTATGTCATGAACTCAATAGCAGTTGCTGTTATAGGAGGAGTTGCTCTTAGTGGAGGGCGAGGAGGAGTGCAAGGCATCATTGGCGGTGTCTACATTTTTTATCTGTTAGACAACATTTTGAATTTAGTTGGTGTTTCAACATTTTATCAATATGTTGCCAAAGGACTCGTCATAATTTTAGCCTTAGCACTAACATCGAAAGAGCACACATTTAATATAAATCTAAAATTTAACTTTTTAAATAAATTGAAATTTTTAAAACAAAAACAGTTGGATGAGGAAGTATAAATGGAGAGCCAAAAAAGTAGTGTAAAAGAGTTTATTGTACATCAAAAAGTAATACTCCTTTTATTAGTGATAGTCGTTGGTATGTTAATTGTGGGAGAAGTTTTAGCTCCAGGGTTTAGTTCAGTCGGTCATATAAAAACAATATTACGAACTGCCAGTTTTGTTGGCTTAGCTGCAATAGGACAAACTTTAGTTATCCTAACAGGGGGAATTGATTTAACAATTGCCTCTCTGATAACAATGGGACATATATTTGCATGCTTATTTATAAACACATCAGATGCTAACTTGTGGTGGGCAATAATTTCTATTCTTCTTATTGGGGGAGTTTTTGGTTTAATAAGTGGGTTAGGTGTCTCTTACTTGAATATTTCTCCTTTAGTAATGACTTTAGCAGTAAGTTCATTAGTTAACGGAATTACTCTAATTTCTATCGAAGGGGCCCCTAGAGGACGAGCTTCACCAATTTTGGAAAAGATGGGAGCAGGTTCTATAGCTGGGATGCCTTCTATGGCTTGGATATGGATTATATTAACAATTCTTGTAGTGCTGTTTCTAAATAAAACAGTAGCAGGCCGTAGAATATACCATATTGGTACAAATTCAACTGCAGCTCGTTATTCAGGAATAAAAATAACTCAGCTAAGAACATTAGTTTACGTCCTTAGTGCAATGTTCTCTACATTTACCGGAATATTATTAGCTGGTAACACATCAAGACCCTTTTTGGGCATAGGCAAAGAGTACACCATGTGGTCAATTACTGCAGTAGTCATAGGTGGTACGTCTATGGCAGGGGGAAGTGGAGGTTACTTAGGAACTGCCTTAGGAGCAGTAATAATCATCATGCTCGAAGGACTTCTCACAGTTGTTAATATTCCTGAAGCGGGTAGAAAAATTGCTAATGGCTTAATTATTTTAATAATGATTATGATTTATTATAGACAAAATAGAAGAAAGTAGAGAAAAAATATGTATATAGCAACGATTGATTGTGGCACCACAAACTCCCGAGTATACATTGTTGACCAAAATAAAAAAATTATTGGTAAAGGAACAAAAAGAGTAGGTGTGCGTGATACTTCGATGACTAAAAGTATTGATACTTTAAAAAATGGACTAATTGAGGCTCTTCATGAAGCTTTAAAAGAGGCTAACTTAAAAGAGAGTCAAATTAGTTTTGCGATTTCATCGGGTATGATTACCAGTGAAATTGGATTGTTGGATATTCCGCACCTACAAACTGAAGCTGGAATCAAAGAGTTGGCAGCCAATCTTGTTAAAGTTGAAGATAAGAAAATTTTTCCAGCCTCTTTTCCAATCTATTTTATCCCTGGAATCAGAAACCGTTTTGACAAAGAGGATACTTTTCCTACCAATGTGGGAGAACTTGACTTTATGAGGGGCGAAGAGACACAAATGATTGGGTATTTAGATCTGCATCAAGTTAGTCACCCCCTAATTGTTGTTATTCTCTCTTCTCATACAAAGTTTATCCAAATCGGTGGAGATGGTAAAATTAAAGGAAGTCTAACTAGTTTATCGGGTCAAGTTTTTGAAGCAATAAAAAAAGAGACTTTTATAGGAAAATCTATCGATAGTATTGGGAATGAAATAAAACCTCACTCTTATTTTGATAGTAGTGTTGTAGAAAATGCTTTTAAGTGGCAACAAAAAAGTGGTTTTGTTAGATCTTTGTTGATGATCAGATTCTTAGATGTCCTTTTGGATACTACATGGTACGAAAGAAACCTCTTTTTCGAAGGTCTAATAGCTAGCGAAGATCTTAAGGCTTTCAAAGATTTTTACTCTGAGGTTAATTATCAAAATGAGATAGTTTTTATTGGACCCAAGCAGAGAACAGATATTTATGAATATTTGTTTAAAGAGAAACTAAATTGGGGATCAAACTCAATTAAAACAATAAATGATACATCTTTAATTGATAAATTAAATATTTATGGCTCAATAGCCATAGCAAAAAAGGCAAACCTAATATAACGGAGAAACTAATGAAAATTGTATTCACAGACTATTATTATCCAGACAATACCCTTGAGCTTGAGGTTCTTTCAAAAATTAAAGATGTTGAAATAGTTGATTTAACAAAAATTAACAGTGGGGGGATTAAAGAAAGTGAAAAACTAATCCCATATGTTAAAGATGCTGATGCAATAATTGTTCAGTTTGCACAAATTTCAAAAGAGCTTATTGAGCAATTAGAAAATTGTAAAATAATTGCCCGATATGCTATTGGTGTTGACAATATCGACGTAGAAGCTGCAAAGAAAAAGGGGATAACTGTTAGTAATGTTCCAGACTATTGTATCGAAGAAGTTTCTGATACAGCAGTAGCCCATATTTTAAACCTTAATCGCTCTATTGGTTATTCTGACCAACTTTTAAGGGGAAAAAGGTGGACTTTAGAGGCTATTAGACCTTTAAAGAGGTTGCAAGAGAGTGTAATTGGATTAGTTGCTTTTGGTAACATTGCCCAACGAACTGCAGAAAAACTGCGCCCTTATGGTTGTACACTTTTGGCATATGACCCCTATTTTAATCAAACAGAAACATTTTCTTGGGTAAAGTTTGTCTCATTAGAAGAGTTGTTAAGTGAAAGTGATATTGTTTCAATACACGCACCTTTAAATAAAAACACACAACATTTGATTGGACAAAAAGAATTAGCCCTTATGAAAAATGGCTCTTATTTAGTTAACACAAGTAGAGGGGGGTTGATTGAAGAATCGGCACTTTACGATGCTTTAAAAAACAAAAAATTAGGGGGAGTAGGGTTAGATGTTTTAGATATGTACGATTCTGATTATCAAAACTCAAGACTTTTAGAATTTAAAGATAATTTATTTATAACCCCCCATTTAGGATGGTATTCAGAAACATCCATCGATGAGTTAAAAATGAAAGTTGCAGAGAATGTGAAAAGCAAAATTTTAACTGGAAAAGCAATTTATGAATTATAAAAAATATTATATAAGAGGAGAAAATTAATGAAGAAAATGCATGGTGTAGTTCCACCAATGATTACCCCATTTAAAGAGAACGGGGAATTAGATGTAGAGAACCTTAAAACCTTAGTCACTTATTTATCAAAAAATGTTGATGGTTTGTTTGTAACAGGTTCATACGGTAGTGGTCCGTTGATGTCATTAGAAGAGCGTAAGAAAGTAGTAGAAGTTTCACTTGAGACTGCTGCTGGACAAATTCCTGTGATACCAATGGTGGGTACGACGAATAATAGTGACTCTGTTGAATTAGCCAAACATGCTGAAGATGTTGGTGCAGATGCAGTTGCTGCTGTAGGACCATTTTATTTTAGTCATAAAGAGGACTCAATAATTCAATTCTATACAGATTTGATTGAAGCAGTAAAAATTCCAGTCTATTTGTATAACAATCCAAACTTTCAAGGTTATCCTATAAACATTGAGACAATTAAAGAGCTTAAAGATAGAGGCCTTAGGGGAATTAAAGATGCAACATTTGATATAATAATGCATGCCAAATACCAAAGACTTTTAAGTGATGACTCTTTTGATGTTGTCTTGGGAACTGAAGCAATGTTTGCATCTGCGTGTGTATTAGGTTGCCAAGCGTTTATCCCTGGTTTAGCTAATGCTTTTCCTGAAATAAATAGGGAAATGTTTTTAGCTGGCATGGCTCAAGATAATGCAACTTGCCGCACTCTTCAATTGGAAATTAATGAGTTAAGGGATGTGATGTATTTAGCTCGCTCCACACAATTAGCTGTCTATGCAATGCTTGAGATAAGAGAAATTATGAAAGCTTATCCTCGTCGCCCATTTTTACCAGCTAGTGAAAAAGAGAAAGAGGCAATTAAAAAAGAGTTGCTTCGTCTAAAAGTTATTTAAATTAAATAGTAGAGGTGGTCTTCTAGTAGTTTTATAGTAGCCACCTCTCTTTTTTTTATTCCAGCTAAAATTTCATAATGATCGTTTAGAATTGTCTCCATAGACATTTTAGAACAATGTTTTTGCATTTGTTCTAAAAAGGGTGATTTTATAAATTCAAACAAATAAGCAAACATCTTGTTTTCTGTAAGTTTAATAAGCTGATAATGAAACTCCAAATCTAAAGATGCAAATAAAGTTTTATCATTACTTTTAATTGCTTTATCCATTTTTCTTAAGATTATATTTAGTGGATAAAGATTTATTTCTTTGTTTGAGTCTAAGGTTTCTATTAGAGCGCTTTTTTCTAATAATATTCTCGTCTCATTTATTTCTTGGTAGTCTTTTAAATTTAAATTTACAAAATTATCTAAAATAGTTGAGCTAATATTATCAAAAAATGTTGCGATGGATGACTCGCTAAGAACCGTGCCATACCCTTGAATTGAGTAAAGTAGGCCTATGTCTTTAAGCTTGCTGATTCCCTCTCTTACGCTTGTTCGTCCAACTTGAAAAGCTTTAGCTAAATCATTTTCTGTTGGTAATAAGTCTCCTGGCTTTAAGTTAGCATTTTCAATAAATTCTATCAGTTTTTCTGCTACTAAATCGGAAATAAGTTCTTTTTCAAGAGGTGCTATTTTCATAAATAAAACCTAAAACTTTAAGAAGGAGAGACCTTTACGGGCATTTTGTAAACGAGTCTCACCATCTTTGCCAACTTTGTTTGCAATTGAAGTAAAAATAATATCTACAACAGCTAGTTGGGCATAACGAGAAACAATTGGCTCATTTCTATATGTGGTTTCAAAAGATTGAATTGGTAAGAAAATATCTGATAGTTTCGACAATTGGGAATTTAATTCCCCCCCTACTGTTACTACAGGAATTATCCCTTTTATAGCTTCAACTTGTGCTACTAATGATTTTGTCTCTCCTGAAAAAGAGAAACAAAAGACAAGATCTCCTTTTAGTGGGTTTGAGAGAATTATTGCTGAAGCATGTTCATCTTTATTGTAGTGACAATTAATTCCTAGGCGTGAGAGTTTAATATATAAATCGTATGCAGCAACACCACTAGTACCATAGCCAAATAAAATTATTCTATTGGCGTTCTCTATCTTTTCGATAATTTGAATTAAAATGTCATCTTCTAAACTGTTATTATTTATTTCTAAAACTTTAATTGCAGATTTGTAAATAGCGTTTCTAATTGTACTAAAACGATCATTTGGTAATATTTTAGTATAGGTTGCTTCATCAAGATTGCTTTGGTTTGCAATTTCAGTTGCTAAATTTACTTTAAATTCATGGTAGCCATTAAATCCTAAAGATTTATAAAACTTAACAACAGAAGCCTCGCTGCGAGCTCCAGAAGCTTCAGCGAGGCTTGATATAGACATAGTAATTGTCTTTTTAGGATTGGATACCACAAATGTACCAATTTTTTTTTGAATTGGTGGAAGAAATAGCAAGTTTTCTTTTATAGTTGAAATGATATCCATATTATTCTTTTTACAACGCTAATTTGTGTTAGTATAGCACGTAATAGTTATTTACAACAATATTCCTTGCTCCTCAACCATCTTTTCAGCTCTTTTAAGTGTCTCTTCGGAAATATCCTTAAAAGGAGATCTAGGATAGCCAGGATTAATTCCTCTCATCCTTAAGATTGCATAGGTCATAACTAATGTTTGGTCTATTTTAATAATATTACGAGCATTTAAAACAGCTAATTGTTTTTTACCAGTAGCAATATTATCACCTGCTTGCCAAGTTTTATAAAAATCTTGCATAAACTCAGGGAAACAGTTTGCTAATCCTGCAATAGCACCAATAGCACCTGCATCCATTGCAGCTGCAGCGATTGCCTCTGTTCCAATTATAAATTGGAAGTCATCTCTCTTGATTGCGAGTTTATAATCATAAAAACTTATTAAATCAAAAGCAGAATCTTTGACCCCAGTTAATCCATAATCGGCCAAGGCAGCTATAGTGCTAGGAGCAATAGGGTTATTTGATAAGCCTGGGTTGTTGTATAAGAATACAGGAATTTTTACAGCATCAATTAATGCTTTGTAGTGATCAATTAATTGATCTTGGGTGTAATGATAATAGTAAGGGGGTATTGATCCAACAGCATCTGCACCAATTTCTTCCGCGTGCTTTGCTAGTTCAACTGCTTCTCTTGTAGTAGCAGCGCCTACGTGAATCATTGCAAAAGCGCTTCCTTTTTCCTCGTTAACAATAGTAGCTACTTGTTTTCTCTCTTCAGTTGTCATGATTGGGCCACTACCATAAGTTCCACAAGGATAAAATCCTTGAACCCGACTACTAAGCCATTTTACAAGGTTTCTCATTGTTTTTTCATCAATATTGCCCTGTTTATCAAAGCTTGTAATTACTGGTGGGATGATCCCCGAAAATACTTTGGTACTCATATTTCTCTCCTAAAATAGTAAATTTTATTTTATTTTATCAAAAAGATGGTAAAAATGCAAGAATTAAACAAAAAAATAAAAAAATTTTTTTGTTGACAGGTAATAATGCGAATGCTACGATTGGCCTAGGAAGGTTTTAAGATGGGGAAAGTTTTAGTTTGGGGGGAACCAATGTTTGGTTTTTACCCAATAGACAATCAAAGAATTGAAAAATGTGAAACTATTAGAATTGCATGGGGTGGAGATGCATCCAACTTTGCAATTGGTGTAGCAAGATTGAATGTTCCAGTAACCTTTTTTACCGCTGTAGGTACAGAGCCTTTTGGAAGAGGGTATATTGAATTATGGGAAGATAATAATATTGATGTCTCCCAAGTAGTTGAAGATCCCAAAAGGCGAACAGGTTTTTATTTTGTCTCTTTTATTGATGGAAAGCACTCACTCACCTACTACAGAGATAATAGTGCAGCAAGCGGTCTTACATTTGACCAACTAGATAAAACAGTATTAAAAGAGTGTGATGTTTTTCATTTTACGGGTACTGGGTTGGGAATGGGAGAAGCCGCTCGCTCATTATGTCATGAAATATTAAAATTTAAAAAGGGTAGTGGTTCTATTATCTCTTTTGATGTCAATTATCGAAGATTGCAGTGGAATAATTTGAAGTTGGCAAAAGAAGAAATTATTAAAGCGATAAACTTAGGTGTTACTCATTTGGAAATTACTGATGATGAAATGAGAGAGTTAGGCTGGCAAGAAGATTTAGACTCTTTATTTAAAATGTTCCCATCTTTAGAGGTTATAGCTTACAAACAAGGTTCCAAAGGGGCAATAATTAAAACTAAAGAGACCGAGTTACACTCTCCTGCTTTTCCAGTTGAGGTTGTAGACACCGTTGGAGCAGGAGATAGCTTTGACGTTGGATTTATTGTTTCACTGATGGAAGGGAAAAGCTTGGAAGATGCTGCTAGAATTGGCAATGCTATGGGAGGATTAACTTGTACTGGTGTTGGTCCAATTAGTAGTAGCCCAACCAGAGAAAAAGTGGAAAGTTTTTTAGCAAACTATGATCAAACAAATTGAAAATATACTAACAATATTCAAATCCCGTTTTGTTTTTGAAAGTTCTTATTAAAAGAAAAGTTAGTAATAGGAAGAAGATGATGAAAAACATCGCAGTGATAACAACAGCATTTGGCAACGGATTGAAAGACCGCCAAAAGTATTATGATAGCTTAGCAAAAGAGCTTAGGTTAAATATTTGGTATTGTACAAAAGAGGAGTTACTTTTAAAACCTAATGGAATTGAGGGAGTTATAGTTGGTGTAGAGAAAGCTGATGAAAATCTATTTAAATGTGGTGATTTAAAAGTTGCAATGAAATTTGGTGTTGGCTTGGATAATTTTGATATGGCAAGTGCAGAAAAATTCAATGTCAAAGTAACCAACATGCCGGGGATTAATAGTGATGCAGTTGCTGAAATGACCTTTACTCTAATGCTAGGTGTTTCAAGGCTAATTCATCCAATGGCTAATCATTTAGCAAAAGGTGAGTTTGTACAATACTGTTCAAATTCAATATTGGGTAAGACCATTGGGATAATTGGAATGGGAACAATAGGGCAAAAAGTGGCAAAAATTGCAAAAGCTTTTGGGATGAAATGTTTAGGATATGATATTCAACCCATTACAATTGAGAATGTTTCAATGGTTGATTTAAAAACAATCTACTCAGAAAGTGATGTGATAAGTTTACACATTCCTTTAATAGAAAGTACTCACCATCTAATTGATGCAAAAGCTTTTGCAATGATGAAAGATCAAGCTATCCTTGTAAACACTTCTCGTGGAGGAATTGTTGATGATTACGCTCTTTACAAACATTTAAAAGAAAATAAAATTTTAGGTGCTGGATTAGATGTTTTTGAAGATGAAGAGATAATGGAGAAACTAGCAAAACTAAATAATACAATCTGTACCCCCCATGTTGCTGCCTACACCCATGAAACATTAAGATACATGGAAGATACAGCTTTAAGAAAAATGAAATCGTGTTTGGTTGATTGAATGTAAAGCCTTGGAGGCAGAAATACATTTAGGAGTTAATGGAAATGAATAGTTGGGCTGTTCAACGAGAGATAAGTGATCAAAGAGTCCTCAAAGTCGCCAATGAGATAAAAATGTATGCAATGCAAAATAATCTTAAATTTGGGGATAAACTTTTGAGCGAAGCTCAACTATCTGAAAATTTAAATCTTAGTAAAACAACTATACGGGAGTGTATCTCCCGTTTATCCAATGTTGGCTTAGTCAAAACTATCCAAGGTAGTGGGATGTTTTTAAATGAAATAACAGTCGATAAGTACTTCCAGCAATTTCACAATCCTGCAATGACTCTATTTCTAAAACTTAGTAATCAAGATATTGTAGAGCTAAAAAACTTACGCCAAATAATTGAAACTTACTCTATTGAACAATATTTAATCTCATCTGAAGAGGTTTCTTTAGAACCATTAGAAAAGTGTTTAGAAGAGATGGAACACTTATATCAGAAGGAGAATAGGATAGCGTATATGAAAGTTGATTTGGAGTTTCATAAGAATTTAGTAAAGCTGAGTAATAATAATTTCTTATTTAACTTATATTCAACAATCCGAATTCCTACTCTAAGAGAATTAGAAGTTGCCTTTTCAAAAGACAACTTAAAAATTGTCCATGATTATCATAAAAAGCTTTTCTTCTATTTAAAGGAGAAAAATAAAGAAGCAATAACAGTTATACAAAAGCACTTACAATATTTAGTTAGATCCAGAACAACAATTGAGATGCACCCTCCCTTATAAAACTTGTTTTTATGTATAACTTATTTGAGGAGTATAAAATGATAAATGAGAAGGTGAGACCAATAAGTAGTGCCTTGGTCGCTAATACTAAAATACCTAAGTTTTTTAAAGTAAGGCAAAATTTTTTTACTAACGGAATAAAAGTTGAAGAAATACCCTCTGTTGTTAGTAAAAAGATAGGCCGCCCAGAGATTAAAAGAAGAATTACACCTAATGCAAACATTGCAATTACTGTAGGATCTAGGGGTATTAGCAATATCCAAGTATTAGTTAAAAGTATTGTTGATTATGTAAAAGAGTGTGGAGCTAACCCTTTTATTGTTCCCTCTATGGGAAGTCATGGTAAAGCTACTAGTGAAGGACAGCTTCAAATACTAAAAAGTTATGGGATTACTGAAGAATACTTGGAGTGTCCAATTCGCTCATCAATGGAAGTTGTTAAAATTGGGACTTTAGATGATGGAAGAGATGTATTTATAGATAAGGAAGCTTATAACTCAGATGGCATAATAGTGTTTTGCCGAATTAAACCTCATACTGCATTTAGAGGGCCCTATGAAAGTGGAATAATGAAAATGTTAGCTATTGGGTTGGGTAATCAACATGGAGCTGAAGCATGCCATGCAACTGGCTTTGGCTTGATGGGTGAAAATATTGAATTATTTGGTAAAGAGATTTTGAATAAAGCTCCAATTCTATTTTCAGTCGCTGTCATAGAAAATGCATTTGATCAAACTGAAAAAATATATAGTGTTGAAGCAGAGAAAATTGTTGAAATTGAACCTCCATTATTGAAAGAAGCGTACTCTTTAATGGGAAGATTGTATGAACCAGAGTGTGACGTTTTAATTGTGGACAAAATTGGGAAAAATTATAGTGGTGATGGGATGGATCCTAACATAACAGGTACCTTTTCCACACCGTATGCTGATGGGGGGATAAAATCAAAACGTGTTTGTGTTTTAGATTTAAGTGAGGAAACTCATGGTAACGGTGTTGGGATTGGTATGGCTGATATAACAACTCAGCGTGCAGTTGATAAGTTAGACTTGGATAGTATGTATGCTAATGTAATAACCAGTACTGTTTTGGGAGGGGTTAAAATACCGATGATAATGGAAAGCGATAAAGAAGCTATCCAATTGGCAATTCATACGCTAACAGATGTAGATACGAATAATCTGAAAATTATAAAAATTACAGATTCTTTAAATGTATTTGAAATTATGATGAGTGAATATTTTTATGATAAAGTTCAGAACAATAAAAACTATACTATTTTAAGCGAACCTAAGGAGTTACAATTTGATGAACACGGAAATTTTTGAAGTTATAAGAAAAATTAGATTAATGCCTGTTATAAAGCTCACTAAAGTAGAAGATGCCCTTAAACTTGCTGATGCATTAGAAGAGGGCAATCTTCCCATCGCGGAAGTAACATATCGAACAAATTGTGCTTCAGAGGCAATAAAGCTAATTTCAAAAAAGAAAAAAAATATTTTAGTTGGGGCAGGAACAGTGCTAACAATTGCACAAGCAAAAGAGGCGATAGAGAGTGGAGCAAAATATATAGTAACACCTGGTTTCAATGACGAAATAGTTGATTTTGCTATTAGTGTAGGTGTCCCTATTATTCCAGGAGTAACAACTCCTACAGAAGTTGAAATGGCTTTAAAAAGGAATCTAAAAGTTTTGAAATTTTTTCCAGCAGAAGCCAGTGGAGGAATTGAAAAGTTAAAAGCATTGGGAGCTGTGTACGATGTGAAATTTGTACCAACTGGGGGAATTGGTTTAAAAAACCTTAAAGATTATTTAAGTTTGGCTAATGTTTTGGCTTGTGGTGGATCGTGGATGGTAAATCCTTCTTTAATAGAAGAGGGTGCATTTGATCAAATAGTTAAACTAACCAAAGAGGCAACAGCTTTAGCATTGGCTTGAGTTCTTTCATAGATAACTTTAAAATCTAAGTCGGAGGACTTAGATTGATTACAATTAAAGGACATTTTAACTCGGCAGTAGTATTCACCAAGAAAGTGGAACAAAAGGCTATTGATCAAATTAGAACCTTGTGTGATCAGGAGTTCACTAAAGGTTCGAAAATTAGAGTAATGCCCGATGTGCATCTAGGTAAAGGTTCAACTATTGGAACTACTATGACAATTGAAGATAAAGTAGTTCCTAACCTAGTAGGGGTTGATATTGGCTGTGGCTTAGAAGTTGTAAAACTAAAAGAGAAAAATCTAGATTTAAGAGAGTTGGATGCTTTTATCTACAGAGCAATTCCTTCAGGCTTTAAAATTAGAGATAGCGTACACCCATTTATAGAGCAAATAAATTTAAACAAACTTAGATCTAAAAAACACCTTAAAATTAATCGAGCAGAAAAATCTTTAGGCACTTTAGGGGGAGGCAATCATTTTATAGAGGTAAATAAAGATTCAGAGGATAACCTTTATTTAGTAATTCACTCAGGTAGTAGACATATTGGACTCGAAGTTGCCAATCATTACCAAAAGCTTGCAGGTAAAGGGCCTTTAGCCTATTTAGAGGGGAAAGGGTTTAACGATTATATTCACGATATGAAAATTATCCAAAAGTATGCCCAGCTAAATAGAAAATCGATGATTCATGAAATTGTCAAAGCTTTTAATTTAAATATTGTTGAACAGTTTACTACGATCCACAACTATATCGACACCGATAGTATGATTTTACGTAAAGGGGCAGTCTCAGCTAAAAAAGGGGAGAAGCTAATTATTCCTTTGAATATGAGAGAGGGTTCTCTAATTTGTATTGGAAAAGGGATCAAAGAGTGGAATTATTCAACTTGTCATGGGGCGGGTAGGGTAATGAGTCGTAACGAGGCTAAAAAGACTTTAAATCTAAAAACATTTAGAACTATGATGGAGGGTGTTTATACTACAAGTGTAGGAAAAGGAACTCTGGATGAGTCCCCTGAAGTTTACAAACCTTCAAATCAGATTATTGAAGATATAAAACCATCTGTCGATATAATTGAGCAGATTAAACCAATTTATAACTTTAAAGCAGCCAATTAACACAAATCTATCTAACCGATTTATTACCTAAATCGGTTAGACCTACTACAGAGGATAAAAAGATTAACAACTACTTCTTATTATCTGCTTCTAATGCACTTACGTACATGTATAGGCGGTAGATAAAACATTGGAGCCACTCGATATAAAGAGTTGCCTCGTACTCCATTAACCGAGATCCACTTGCAATTTCAGTGTCAAACCTTTTTTGAAGCATTTTTTCAAATTCATTAGGTACAACACACCGCCCCTCTCTCTTAGGGATCTTCTCTTCATCGATGTAAATCATTGGTTTCATTTTATATCTCCTCTACGACTATAATAGCACATATATGAGAAAATATCAGCATAAAAATGACCAATAGTTCATAAAAATGGCTATAAAAGTGCTTAAACACTTATATATAACCATATTATAAGGATATATCACTAAATAATGTGAATAAAAGAATATTAATAAGCAGAGAGGCTTGTTGGGGGTCTTTGAGAAGGATATATCTCAACTATTTAAATAGTCTATATTTCCTTGTAACAAAGAAAATATTTCTAATTGACGATTCAAAATAGGCATGATATCCTTAAAAGTGTCAATTTGGTCTGTAGAAAAAAAGAAAAAACTTTTAAAAAGCAGATTTATGGAGATTTGTTATGGGTGCTCCTTACAAAATACTTGGACTTAATCTCACAAAGCCGCAATTCCAGGACTTTGCTTCAAGTTTAGATTTGCATTTTTCTCTAAATGACGATTTATCTCCACTTTTAAGTAGTTATAAACTAAAGTCTGGGACAGTTCTTAGTAATCGCTTTTTGGTTCAGCCCATGGAGGGCTTTGATGCCTTAGAGAATGGCTCTCCAAGTAGATTGACATTTAGGCGTTATAAAAGGTTTGCCCAAGGGGGTTCTTCAGTTATTTGGCTAGAGGCAGTTGCCATTAGTGCTAAAGGAAGAGGGCACAAAGGTATGCTTTATTTGACAAGCCAAAATCAAGAAGAGTTTGCAACTTTAATTGATACTATCCATGAGGAAGGTAATGGGACAAGACCTTTTGTGGTTTTGCAGCTTCATCATAGCGGTAGATATGGTGATTTTCCTGCTTTGGTTTTTAATGAAGAGCAATTAAATAGAAGTGTCAAAAATATTAAAGATGCGATGCTGTTAACTGATAAAGATTTGGAAAAAATAAAAAGGGATTTTATAAGTGCTGGAAGGTTAGCAGAAGAGGTTGGAGTAGATGCTGTTGATGTTAAATGTTGCCATGGTTACTTGTTGTATGAGTTGTTGCAAGGCAGAACTCGTAAAGGTAAGTATGGTGGCAGTTACGAAAATAGAACACGAATAATTTTTGAAATCATTGAAGAGCTTATTACCCAAGTTGGCATCAAATGTGTTGTTAGGATGGATGGCTATACAGGAGTTGCATCTCCTTATGGATGGGGGATGGATGATAGAGGGAGTCTTACGTGCGATGAGCAGATTAGATTTGCCAAAGATCTCGCTTTAAGAGGGGTTGATATCGTTAATGTGACTAATGGAAGTCCACATACTATGGCTTATTTGAGTCGCCCCTACAACAGCAAGGGGGAGCCTCCTGAACACCCATTGGTTAGCCTTAACAGGATGATACAGATTTCAAAAGCTATCCAAAAAGAAGTTTGTGAAGTTGGGGTAGTTGTTTCCGGGTTTTCATCTTTACGTAAAGTGGGCCTAGGTGTTGCTGCTCGGTTAATAAAGGATGGTGATGTTTCATTTATTGGTTATGGGAGGCAATCATTTGCTAATCCTAATTTACCAAGTGTAATTTCAAATGGAGAGTTCAGTAGTTTCAAAGAATATTGCACTTGCTGTGATGGTTGTATTGAATTATTAGAGAGTGGCAGGGCAACTGGTTGTTCTGTTTACGATAGAGTTTTCTATAGGCGTTAAGTAAGTGTTGAAAGTTCTTGACTTTGAGTAGAGTTGTGGTAGCCTACTAATAATAAAAAAAAATTCTGTAAAATGAGGTTAAATTTTGAGCACAAGGGATAATATGACCAATAATAACGGATTAAAAGAAAAAAATTCTTTTAATAAGGGAATGTTTGATAATAAAGTCTCATTAATTACCGGTGGAGCTAGAGGAATTGGATATCAAATTGCTAAAGATTTGGCATCACAAGGTTCTGATATCATCATTTGTGATATTGCTACAAAACAAATGGAAGAGAGTTGTGAAAAAATAAGAGCTTTAGGTGTACGCTGTGTTGGATATATTTGCGATGTAACCAACTGGGAACAAATAAAAGCTGTAGTAGATAAAGGCATAAAAGAATTTAAAAGAATTGATATTCTAATTAATAATGCTGGAACAATTCGACCTGCTGAATTTCTTAATATGAGTGAAGAAGATTGGGACTTTTTGCAAAACGTCGATTTACGGGGCTTAGTGGGAACAACTTTAGCAGTAGCTCCTTATATGATTGAGCAAAACTATGGGAAAATTGTCAATGTCTCCTCTATGAGTGCTTTTGGAGTATATATGAGTGGTTTTGCATCATATTCAGCAGCAAAAGCAGCAGTAGTAGATTTTACAAAGACCTCTGCCCGTGAATTAGGGCGTTATAAAATAAATGTAAATGGAGTTTCTCCTGGTGAAATTATGACTGAGCTCACTTATCAAGATCAAACCATTGAAGAAGTTGAAATTAAATTAAAACGGTCTGAGGCTATGGCAATAATGGGTCGAATAGGGCAACCAGAAGATGTTGCTAATTTAGTCTTATTTTTGGCATCTGATAAAGCCTCTTTTATTACAGGGGAAACTATCAACATTGATGGTGGACGCATCGATAGAATGTAATTATGTGATGGAGCAACCAAAGTATGGATACTATTTTGAGGATGGAAAAAATAACTAAAACTTTTCCTGGGGTAAAAGCTTTAGATAGGGTAGACTTTTCTTGTACTAGAGGGGAAATACACGCTCTTTTAGGAGAAAATGGGGCAGGAAAATCGACTCTAATAAAAATATTAGGTGGTGTATATCCAGTTGATAGTGGGGACATTTATCTTGATGGGTCTGAGGAGTCAATAACAATTAAATCACCCATTCTTGCTCAAAAGCTTGGAATAAGTATTGTCCACCAAGATTTAAATCTAATCCCATACATGAGTGTTGCTGAAAATATATTTTTAGGGCAAGAGAGTTGTAATAAAATAAAGTGTATTGATGCAAAACAAATGAATAAAGAAGCCTCTAAGATTTTAAAACGTCTTAATTGTAGGCTGAACCCTCAAACTATAATTGCAGCTTTAGACTCTACAAATCAAAAAATGGTTCAAATTGCAAAATCGATAGTTTTTAATCCAAAGATTTTGGTTGTAGATGAACCAACAGCGTTTTTAGGGACTGAAGAAATTGAAAGCTTCTTCGAAATTTTAAAAGAGTTGAAAGAGAGGGGGACTACTGTAATTTACATTTCTCACCTTTTAGAAGAGGTTTTTGAAATAGCAGACAGAATGACAATTTTAAAAGATGGGAAGTTAATAAGGGTGCGCAATACTACTGATACAACCATGGATGATATTATCCGTGACATGATTGGTAGGGAGTTAGGAGATTTATTTCCCCCAAAAGATGACAAATTCAATATTGGTCCTGAGCTTTTGTCTGTTACCAGCCTAAATTTAGGAAAAGCTTTAGTAAACGTTAATTTGAAACTATTTAGTGGGGAAATATTGGGAGTCGCAGGACTAGAAGGTAATGGTCAAAATGTCTTATTAAAAACTATTTTTGGAGTTCATAGAAAAGATTCTGGAATAATTAAAATTAACCAAAAAGAGGTTAAGATTAATAATCCTAAAGATGCAAAAAGAAAACAATTTGCTTTGTTGACAGATAAAAGGGTTGAAGAGGGATTGTGGCCC
Source organism: Bacteroidia bacterium (assembly GCA_023228875.1). Lineage (NCBI taxonomy): Bacteria > Pseudomonadati > Bacteroidota > Bacteroidia > Bacteroidia bacterium. Next base: position 26,130 of record JALOAG010000013.1, read on the forward strand.
GATTTAAGTGTGCATCACAACTTAACTTTACCTATTCTGAAAAAGCTTCAAAAATATGGGTTTGTAATCTCATCATTAGAACAAAAAATAGTTAAAAATAATATTAAAGAGTACACAATTAAAACATCTGCTGACTCTAAATCAGTTAGGTTCCTTAGTGGTGGAAACCAACAAAAAGTTGTCATCAGTAAATGGTTAAACAATAATCCAAAAATAATATTGCTAATTGAACCTACACAAGGAGTTGATGTTGGGGCTAAAGCTGAAATTTATCAATTAGTAAGAAAGCTAACAGAAACCCAAGATAAAGGAATAATATTGGTCTCTTCCGACATGTTAGAACTGTTGGGTTTATGTGATCGGATATTAGTAATGCGCAAAGGTGAAGTTGTTAAAGAACTAGAAAAGGGCGAGATAACAGAAGAAAATATTTTAAAAGCTGCTGTGGGGATGAATTGAGAATGATTAAAAAAATTGACAAAAAAGAGATCTTAAATAAGAAGGTAATTGCTATAACAGTTGTGGCTCTAGTATCAATGTTTCTTTTATCAAGGATTCCTAGTTTCTTAAAACCACAAAACTTATCAAACTTAATTTTAAGGGGTGTCCCTCTTCTAGCTTTAGCTATTGGGCAAATGCTTGTTTTGTTAACTGGAAGCATCGATTTGTCTGTTGGAGCCTTGCTATCGGTTTCTACAGCAATTGCCTCGGTGACTATGCAACATAGCGTAGGGTTGGGAATATTAGCAAGTTGTGGATTTGCAATAGTTTTGGGGTTAGGAAACGGTTTAGCTGTCACAAAGCTAAAAATTAATCCTTTTTTGGTTACTTTAGGTACCACCGCTATTATAAATGGTATTGCCCTTTATATTCGCCCATACCCTGGAGGTATAATTCCACTTTACTACTCTGAGTTTATCCTTTTAAAAGTTGGTGTCATACCAGTTGTGCCAATAATTCTCTTTTTAATTATTGCTATACTTGGAATTTTTCTACTTAGGAAAACCCTCTATGGAAGGCACTTGTATGCTGTAGGTGGAAATAGCGAAGCAGCACGATTAGCGGGATTAAACGTAGATCGAATAATTATAATTGCTTACATGCTCAGTGGACTGTTTGCAGCCATTGGTGGGTTGTACATGTCTGCTCGAATTGGGTGTGGAGATCCAACTGTTGGAAAACCTTTCCAAATGGAATCGATAACCGCTGCAGTTTTGGGAGGGACTGCTTTAACAGGAGGAAAAGGTAAAATGAGAGGAACAATATTAGGTGTAATATTGGTAATCCTTTTAGGAAATATATTTAATCTTTTAAACTTTAATATTTACTGGCAACAAGTATCTAGAGGAATTATTTTGCTAATTGTTGTAGCTATCTCTAGTTATGAGGTGAGTTTAAAAGATACTAAAAAACTCAAACGACTAATTATTTAGAGACGACTAAAGAAAGTCGAAAAATTTAAGGAGAATTGCAATGAAAAAAATTACTCTGGTAAAAATGGGTTTATTAGTTTTATTACTAATACTTTCAATCGGACTAATTTCTTGCTCAGCAAAAGAGAGTGCTAAAGAGCCTACCTCTACAGCTGTTGAATCAGCCAGACTGGGTGCAGAGTTAGAGTATACTGACATGGGTCAGTACAAGAAAGAACCCAGCTACAAAATTGGGTACTCTTTCCATGGAGGGGGAATTTCATTTGACATTGAAAGTATTAATGCTTTCAAATGGGTTGCTAAAGAGAAATATGGAAATATCATTGATGAGCTTTATGTCACTGAAGCACAATTTGATGTTTCTAAACAGATTTCTGATATTGAAGACCTTATGGCAAAAGGAATTGATGGTTTAATTGTATCTCCAACAAGCCCATCAGCAATTGTTCCTGTTATTGACAAGCTTTATGACCAAGGAATACCAGTAATTATAGTGTTAGGTGAATATGATGGTAGTAAATATACAGCTTACCGAGCAACTGATGCCCAAGCTTTTGGAAGAGCAGGAGCAGAGTGGTTAGTTGACAAACTTATTGAAAAGTATGGCGAACCAAAAGGGGACATCTTAGCAATAAGAGGAGTCCCTGGTGAAGCTGCTGATGTAGGCAGATGGGACAGAGGAGCTAAAGTAATATTTGACAGCTATCCAAATATTAAAGTAGTTGGTGAAGGTGCTGGATTGTGGGCTTATGATGAAGGAAGAAGAATTGCTGAAAGTTTATTAACAGCTAATCCAAATGTGGACGGAATATGGTCTTGTGGAGGACAAATGTCTTTAGCAGCTGCTGAAGTTGTCGATGAGATGGGACTTAATCTTATCCCAATTACAGGTGAAGATTATAACGGTTTCTACAAATATTGGGTTGAAAATCAAAATCGTGGATTCTCTAGTATTTCACCAACTTATCCCTCATGGTTAGCAACTGATGGATTGGATACTATGGTTAATGTCTTAATGGGACAGTCTGTTGTTAAAACTTTATTGTATCCACCACCAATTGTAACTGACGAAACAGTTGGTAACTATGTAGTATACGATTTACCCGACAACGTTTGGGTTGCTACATCAGTTCCACATAGGTTTTTAGAGATGTGGTACAAATAGTCTACATAATGAAGATTTAATATTGAGGCAGGTAATAAAATGGGAAAGTTAGAAGATAAACTAGGACTACACTTAAATGAAATTAAAAAAAGAATAAAAATAGAGCGTACAATGTTTGTCTATTTAGCTCTAGTTATAATTGTAATACTTTTTGGAATAATTGTACCTGCCTCAGTTAGTAAAGGTAGTATAAGAAGTGTGCTTCGAGAATCTTCGTTATTAGGTATTGTCGCACTGGGACAAGGGATTTTAATGTTAGCTGGTGGGATGGATATTTCTGTTGGTAATATAATGTTTTTTACAATGATTTATGGTGGAAATTTTATGAGATCTCAACCAGAACGCTTGATTCCAATTTCTATCCTTTGCATAGGAATTGGTGCTCTTATTGGTTTTATTAATGGATTTGGTGTAGCGAAACTAAAAATATCACCAATCATAATGACTTTAGGCACCTCCTCAATTATTTATGGCTTTGTGTATATTTTTGGGGGAGCATTAATGGCTTCCCCTGCACCAAAAAATCTACAATATATTGGTAAAACCTTTGTATTTAACACAATTCCACTAACTAGCTTTATTTGGTTAGCATTAATTGTTATCTTTTTAATTGTATTGAATAAAAGCTCTTATGGGCGCTACATATATGCAGTTGGAAACAATTATAAAGCTACTTGGATGTCTGGTATTTCAAGTAATACAGTACTAATTTCTGCATATATTATTTGTGATAGTTTAGCTGCACTTGCAGGATTATTGCTTCTTGGTTACATGGGAACCCCAACTCTAAGATTCACAGATATATATACCATGGGATCAATAGCTGCTGTGGTTATGGGAGGAATTGAATTTTTCTCTGGAAAAGGTTCAATAATAGGGGTAATTGCTGGAGTCTTAATTGTTAGATTCTTATTTACCGTACTTGTCATGATGAACGTTCCAGAAGCAGGAAGAATGATTATTGAAGGGGCATTGATAATAGCTATTGTTGCACTTTATAATTTGAAGAAGATTGAATAGAGATATTTTGACTATTTTTGACAAACAAATAGGAGTGTAATTGAAATGAGTTTTATAATTGCCCAATTAGATTATGATTACCCAGATAATAAAATTGAAAAAATAATAATTGAACAGCAAGGTGGAACTCTTATTTCTTCTCAACTAAGAGACGAAGATGAAATAGTAGAGTTTGCAAAAGATGCAGATGGTTTAATTGTCCAATATGCAAATATTACTCAAGCTATTTTGGAAAAATTACCAAAGTGCAAAGTTGTGGGTAGATACGGAATTGGGGTTGATAACATTGATGTTGATGCAGCTAGGTCTATGAATATCAAAGTTGTTAATAATCCAGAGTATTGTATTGATGAAGTTTCAGATCACGCCTTAGCTTTTATTATGAGCTTGCATCGACAAATTGGATTAGGGACAACTCAAGTCCGTTCTGGTATTTGGGACTTTACAAAGCTTACCCCAATAAAAGCAACTAAAGATACTGTTATTGGCTTTGTTGGGTTTGGAAAAACAGCACAAGCTTTAGCAAGAAAATTGAATGGAATTGGCTTTATTAAGTTTGTTGCTTACGACCCATTCTTAAATAGAGAAGTTTTTAAACAGCTAAATGTGAAAAGTCACACCTTAGAAGAGGTAATGAAAAACTCTGATATTATTTCAATTCATAGTGCACTTACTCAAGAAACGAAGAACATGATTAGCAAGAATCTAATTGAGATGATGAAACCTACAGCATTTTTGATAAATACTTCGAGAGGTGGAGTTGTTGATAATGAAGCCTTATTTTTGGCTTTAGAAAACAATATAATTAGAGGTGCTGGTTTGGATGTCCTTGACGTAGAACCCCCCTTAAGCTTTGATAAAATAAAAAAGCTAGATAACCTTTACATAACACCTCATATTGCATTTTACTCGGAAACCTCAATAATTGAGTTAAGAACTTCAATAGCTGAACAAGTTGTACAAGTAGTGAAAGGTGAAAAACCTAAGTTTAGTCTATTTTAAAAACTCCCACCTACCTATTTAAAGTTTAACAGGAAGGGGGAGGGTAATAATCTTATCTAATTACTCTACCAGAAGCATTTCCTCTCATTAATCTCAACACATCTTCTTTAGAAGAGAAGTTTATATCTCCTTGTATAGAGTGGCATAAGCAAGATGCTGCAGTTGCATAATCAAGTACTGATTGAAGGGACTGTGAAAGTTCTTCATCAGTAAAAGCATATATTAAACCTGCACCAAAAGAATCACCACCACCAACTCTATCTACTATATTTTTTATTTCATAAGGGGCGAAAGATTCATCAACAACAGGTGAAAGGTATGTCTTATTAGTTTTTGGATCGTATAACAGTGAGCCCCAATTATTGTGACTGGCAGATATGCTCTCTCTTAAAGTGAAAGCTACATACTCCAAATTAGGAAACTGCCTATAAATTTCTTTTCCAACGTACTCGTAAGCATTAACATCTAATGATCCAGAGTGAACATCAACATTTGGAGGGTGTATGCCTAAAACATCTGAGGCATCTTCTTCATTACCATAAAGAATATCAACATATTTTAAAATTTCTCTTGATACTTTTTGGGCTAAATCTTTTTGTGTATAGTTTGAGTCCCATAACCATAATTTGTTTCTGTAGTTAAGATCGTAAGAGACAGTAACATTATGTTCTTTAGCCTTCTTTACACTCATTAGTGCAGCATCAGCAGCTGTTTTTGAAATTGCTGGAGTAATTCCACTAAGATGGAACCACCTGGCGCCAGAAAAGATTTCATCCCAATTATATGAATTAGCTTCTACTAGGCTAACTGAAGAACCTTCGCGATCATAAACTACACTACTTGGTCTTTGATTTGCCCCTGTTTCTAAAAAGTAGAGACCTAATCTACCTTTATTAGATAGTTGTATATGTTCAACACCAACATCCATCCCTCTTAAAAAGCCCAAGCAAGCTTCTCCTATCGCATTTGAAGGTAAAGCTGTCACAAATTGAGTTTTCTTTTTCATACATGCTAGAGAGACAGCAACATTAGCTTCTGCACCTGAAAAAGTAATTCTGACTTGTCCTGGTAGAATTTGTCTAAATTTAAAAAAGTTTTCTGCCTCAACACGGCCCATGACTTCACCAAAGGTTACAATTTTACCCATTTAAATTACCTCTCATTAAAAAAAATAGTTAGATTTTAAATTCTTTATTTTACAACTGTGTAAACAATTATTATTGATTATATTATACCTTAAATTCACAATAAAGAGGTAGATAATAAATATATTTTGATTATAAATTTGTGTTAGACAACAAACCCCCAGCTGAAAATAGCTGGGGGTAATAACAGAATGTAATTTATTTTTTAATTATTGAAATTAACATTTCTTCCATTAACTGTCATCTTTGTATAAGTAGTGCCAGATTCATTATATAAGAAATCAATAATGACATTAAAAGTGCCACTTGGGGCATCTTTAAAATTGTTGATTTTGATTTTTGCACTTATTGTCCCAGTATTTTCAGTAAATATCATTTCCCCTTCAAGTAAAATCAATTGGCCTTCAGGAATCTCTACCCAATCATCATCATCGTCATCGCCATCATTAGCAATTTCAGAAATATCAAGTTCTTCTAGCTGATAGGTACCAGGGTTAGGAAACTCTTCTTCCACTAATTCATGTTTTAATGAGAAAGCACCGTACGACAGCTCCATGCCTATTTCAACAATTATTACTAAATCATCATTTGAATATTTTGCCATTGGATCTTCACAACTAATAATCATTACTGTAACCATAATAGATATCAACAGAATCGCAATTATCTTTCCTTTGTTTCTCATACATCCTCTCCTTTTCTGGGTAACTATAAGTTACCTAATAAATGTTATAACAAATAATGTTATAACAAATATAATAAGGATATTTTAAAAGGCAAGTATTTTTTTAAAATACTTTTTTATATTGTATAGAGATAGGAAAATGGGGGCACTTTTTGAAGGTAATTTGTTGGTATGCCCCCTTGCAAAAATGACTTAAAAGAAGAATTGAGAATTAATCTGGTTCATCCAAATTGATGTTCTTTCCATTAACTATTAGGACAATAATATCGTCATCTTCTTGTTGTGTAATTCTTATTTCCATGTTTACAAAGCCATCAGGAAATCCCTCTTCATCAAGTCCTTTGAGCTTGAATCATGCAATTAGTTTCCAAGTATTTTGATTTTTGGAGATATTGCCGCTTACCAAAACTACTTTCCCATGATTTAAAGTATCATCTACTTCAGCCATATCGAGTTTTGTAAATGATTGAGGCTTATCAAAATTAATTAGATCAATGTTTTGTTTTTCTAGAATGTCCTCTATGTGAGAAAGTACCAAACCTCCTAGCATTGCACTTTACTCATTGCTTAGTTTAGCTATAGGGTCTTCACAACTGATTATAGCAACTGTAACAATTATTACTATTAAAACTATTGGAACATATCTAATTCTCTCCTTTTTCATATTTGCCCCCTCTATTACAACAATTAAAAAGTAGCTAATTGTTATAACAATTGAAATCTTGTAACAAATATAATAAGGAACTGTAAAAAGACAACTATTTGAACACAAAAAAAGGGTACCCGAAGGTACCCTTTTACTAGTAAACAAAGCTCATTTAGCCAAGCATTGCATCAATAAACCAGATGTTTTTGCTGTAGAAAGCAACATAGTCTTCAAACATAGCTGTTACTTCAAAATCGCCAGCTTCATCGGCACTGTTTCTAATGTCAGTTGCTAAATCTCTCATTAACTCTAAGTCAGCTTTAACGATTGTTAAAGACTCTTTAGTTGAGAAATCTTTGGGCTCAACCTCTTTAAGAGTAGCATTCTCTAAATAAGCTTTTAAGGTTGATAAAGGCATAACCTTCTTCATCTTTAATGTCTCTG